>JAUQXC010000215.1 GCA_030834825.1 Thermoflexales bacterium | reverse complement strand
TTGGCGATCAGCTCATACTCAAGCACCGCTTTTGTCGGTTTGTTGCTCCGAGGTTGCGGAGTTTCCCCGCGCGTGGCCGGGCAGTCATCGGCGACTTCGATGAACGTATTGTAGTAATTCAGGCTCGTCATTCAGGCTCCTCCAGCAATTGCTTGATCTGGCTAAGTGTCATCTCCCAGTTCCGGCCAGCCTGATCGGCCGCGGCTGACGTGGGCTGATTGTCCTGTGTGACCGTGAGCGTGGTTCGACCAGCTGCCTCTGAATTCAGTTCATAGGTAATGGTGCTGTAATTCTCCGGTTTGTCCTCAAGCCCGCTTAACGCGCTGTAAAAACTGGTCTTCAATAGATTCTCCGGCGGAATCTCCAGAATAACGCCTTTGTCCTCAAAGGGTTGGCCCTCCCAGTGACCTTTGTAAACAAGCGAACTGCCTGTTTGCCAGTTCGACACGACTTCAGCGCCAAACATGTACTGTTTGATGATCTCGGGCGTGGTTAGCGCTGCCCAGACCCTGGCCGGCACGACATTGATGGTGATGCGCCGGGTGGTTGAAAACGATGTGATCATGATGTCCCTCCTGAGCAGGTATAATAACATTTGCCATGCCAGAAGACTTGCAAAAATCCGCAAAAAATTTCAAGGCAAGGTCTGGGAAGCATCAAGGTATCCTTGACCCGATCAACGCTGCGCGGCAGTTTCAATTGAATCGGTATCTGCCGTCCCCGGGTCTGGCGCCGTTCGTGGAGCATTACTGGATTATCCGCTGGGATTTGCGCGGACAGCCGCCCTACGTCTTCGAGGTCTTGCCCTACCCCAGCGTCAATCTTGCTTTCTCGGCCGATCGGGCGTGGATCACAGGCGTGACCACCGGCATGTATGAATACACAGCGGAAGGTGCCGGGCTAATCGTCGGGACGATGTTCAAACCCGGGGGCTTCTATGCCTTCTGGCCGCAGCGCATCGCCACCCTGACGGACAAGACACTTGATGCGACCGAGGTGTTTCCCGAGGCGCACGCTGATTTTCGCCGGGCGTTGCTTGACCTGTCCGACGATACTCAGATGGCGGCCAGACTGGAAGAGTTACTGCTCGCCCGGCACCCTCGAGCTGATCGGAACCTGGCCTTCATCAACACGATCGTCGCGGCCGTAGTGGCTGACCGGGATCTCCGCACCGTCGAAATGGCCGCTCGACAGTTCCACGTCAGTGAGCGCACCCTGCAGCACCTGTTTCAAAAATACGTGGGCGTGGGGCTAAAGTGGGTGATTATGCGCTATCGCCTCATTGAAGCGGCCGAACGGGCGGCCCGACTGCCTAAACCCAATTGGGCGGACATCGCCGCCGAGCTGGGTTACGGCGATCAAGCACATTTCATCAATGATTTCAGAAACATGATTGGCAAATCGCCCTTGCAGTACATGCAGTCCATACATTCTTAGGCCCACCGCTAAACGGGGGCCACATCTACTGAAGGCGGTTGCCCGTCAGTAATTCCCGTTTTGGCAGCAGAGGCGGCTCTCCCGCCGCCGGTTTCATGGGGATGGGATCCCGCGCGGACATGGTCGAAGAGCAACGCTTGTTTGTTTTTTGCCACGGCGCGTCA
The DNA here is from genome assembly GCA_030834825.1 of Thermoflexales bacterium. Classification (GTDB taxonomy): domain Bacteria; phylum Chloroflexota; class Anaerolineae; order Fen-1058; family Fen-1058; genus Fen-1058. The sequence goes on along the minus strand of JAUQXC010000215.1, from coordinate 14,287 downwards.
AACGCAGTATAATTTTTAACGAAGCCAAGCGGTGATGTTCAACGGCCTCCTCGCCGTGCCCATCACGCCAGTCACACCCCAGCACGTTCAGCCAACACGATGGCTGTGTGAAAACAGTTTAAGGGAGGCGCTATGTCGTCGACAGCAGCAACCCGCCCCAAGGCGTCCGCCAAACGCGGCACGCTTTATCTGGGCGGGACCGGTATGCTTACGTGGTTGCTCCATCGCATCAGCGGGATCGCCGTTGTCTATTTCCTCACACTGCACATCTATGAAGCCTTGCAGTTGTTCGGTGGGCCGGAAGCCTACAACGAAGCCACCGCCGCCTACAAACAGCCGTGGTTTCGCCCGTTTGAAGTGGCGCTGATCCTGGCCGTGACCTATCATGCCCTCAACGGCCTGCGCGTCTCGATGTTCGATCTCATTCCCCAGACGACGAAGCATCATCGCACCATCTTCAAGATCGGTGCGGCGCTCTTCGTGTTGATTGCGCTGGCGATCAGTTTCGTGATGCTGCGCCCGCTGATCGGTATGCCGCTGAGCGACATCTTCAAGGTGGAGAGCACGAGCACTTTGATCTACGCGCTGGTGATCGTGCTGCCGGTGGGGTTGCCGGTGCTCTATCTGGCGTGGCGTGGATCGGGGTTGGCGACCGGCCCGCTAATCGTCTCGCCGTCCAGCAGCCGCCCGGCTCCCACCACCAGCCAGTTCGAGCGGGCGATGTGGTCGTTCATGCGCCTGTCGGGCTTCATCATGATCATCCTGGTCTTCACGCACATCACGCTCATGCACTTCATCAACCCGATCGAGAACATTACCGGCCAGTTTGTGTTCGAGCGCTTTGCGGCGGCGCCGTTCTTGTGGGTCATCGTCGATCTGGCGATTCTGTTCTTTGCGTGGCTGCACGGCCTCAACGGGCTGCGCATCGTGTTGACCGATTACATGCGGCGCGGCACGGGTCGCAAGGTCGTGTTGAGCCTCATCGGGGTGTTCGGCGTCGCGTGGTTCGCGTTGGGCGCCTGGGTGTTGTTCTACGTGCAGCAGAACGCGGCTTTGTTGAAATAGGTTATCCGTAGCACAGGCATCCCCACACATGCACCCACTGCGTGGGCGCAGTGCGGTGTGCCTGTGCGCCGCGCTCAGGGATGCGCGGCTTACGGACTATGAGGAAAAATGAAATGACGACTCATCATCAATTTGAAGCACTCGTCGTAGGGGCCGGTGGCGCAGGGTTGATGGCGGCGCTGCACTGTTCCAAGACGGTGAAGAGTACCGCTGTCATCAGCAAACTGTATCCGACCCGCTCTCACACGGGCACGGCGCAAGGCGGCGTCGCTGCGCCGCTAGGCAACATGGAAGAAGACAACTGGGAATGGTACATGTACGACACCGTGAAGGGCGGCGATTATCTGGTGGATCAAGATGCCGCCGAGGTGTTGGCCAAGGAATCAAGCGAGGCGGTGATCGAACTGGAGCATATGGGCCTGCCCTTCGATCGCACGCCGGATGGCAAGATCGAACAGCGGCGCTTTGGCGGCCACACGCGCAACTTCGGCGAAGCGCCCGTCATGCGATCATGCAAGGCTGCAGATCGCACCGGTCATATGATCTTGCAGACGCTATACCAGCAGTGCGTCAAGCAGAACGTGAAGTTCTTCGACGAATATCAGGTAATCGATCTGATCATCGAAGGTGATGCCTGCCAGGGCGTCGTGGCGATTCAGATCCTTACGGGTGAGGTGCACGTCTTTCACTCTAAGGCCACGCTGCTCGCCATCGGCGGCTTTGGACGCGTGTGGTCGGTCACGTCGAACGCCCACTCGCTGACAGGCGATACGGTGGCCACCGTTTATCGGCACGGCCTGCCGTTGGAGGATATGGAGTTCTTCCAATTCCACCCGACCGGCATCTACAAACTGGGCGTGCTGCTCTCCGAAGCGCTGCGCGGCGAGGGCGCGGTGTTCATCAATGACCGGGGTGAACGCTTCATGGAACGTTACGCGCCCAACATGAAAGACCTCGCGTCACGGGATGTCAGTTCGCGCAGCATCTATCTGGAAATACGGGAAGGGCGCGGCATCCAGGGCAAGGATTACGTGTTCATCGATGCGACGCCAGCGACCATCAATAAATACAAGAGCGGCCCCGGCGGCAAGGAAGTGACCGCCGAACATCTGGAGCATGCGCTGCCCGACGTGTTTGAAATGGCGCGTGTCTATCTGGGCGTTGAGCCGTTGAAGGAAGGCATCCCCATTCAGCCGACGGCCCACTACGCGATGGGCGGCATTCCTACTGATCTGCAGACGCGCGTTCTGGCGGACGCCAACGGCGCGATCGTGAAAGGGTTGTTTGCGGCAGGCGAATGCGCTTGCGTATCGGTGCACGGAGCCAATCGCCTGGGCACCAATTCGCTGGTCGATCTGATCGTCTTCGGGCGGCGCGGTGGTAAAGCGATGGCGGAGTTCGTTCAACAAGCCGATTATGCTCCGCTGCCCAAAGATCCGGCCGCGTACACGGTCGCCGAGATCAATCGTCTCCGCACGGGTCGGGGCAAAGAAGTTGCAGGCAAAATCCGCCTGGAGATGCAAAAGGTGATGATGGATTGGGTGAGCGTGTTTCGCGAAGGTCCCAACGTCCAGCAGGCGCTGGATGCGGTGCGCGAACTGCAAGCGCGCTACAAGAACATTAGCGTGCAGGACGCCGGTGCGGTGTTCAACACGGACATCCTGGAAGCGTGGGAACTGGGGTGCCTGCTCGATCTGGCGGAGGTCACGGCGCTCTCGGCGTTGAATCGTACCGAGAGCCGTGGGGCACACTGGCGCGAGGACTTCCCGCAGCGTGACGATGTAAACTGGCTGAAGCACACCTTCGTGACATTGAAGGATGGCAAGCAGGAAATCACGTACAAGCCGGTGACGCTGACGAAGTTCGAGCCGAAGGAAAGAAAGTATTAATGGGACACGGATACGACGGATAGACACGGATTTATTCAATGCATGCTGCGATCGGGATTCGAGGCTTCAGCCGGAATCCGCCTAAAGGCTCTAATCCAGAAGGGCTCCGTGTGAATCCGTGAAATCTGTGTAATCCGTGTACACGAGAGGCTAACGATGCAAGTACATCTTAAAATTCAACGCTTTAATCCTGAGACGGACCAGGAACCCTGGTGGAGTGAACACGACGTCGAGCTGGAGCCAACCGATCGGGTGTTGGATGCGCTCAATCAGGTGAAGTGGTTTCAGGACGGCGCGCTGACCTATCGGCGCTCGTGCGCGCACGGTATCTGTGGATCGGACGCCATGTGCATCAACGGGCGCAATCGCCTGGCCTGCAAGGTATTGATCAAGGACGTGGGCCAGAAGATCACCGTGCAGCCGTTGCTGGGGATGCCCATCATCAAAGACCTGACGGTGGATATGGAAAGGTTCTTCGCCAAGTATCGATCGGTGAAGCCGTACCTGATCACCGAAGAGCCGGAGCCGGAACGCGAGCGGTTGCAAAGCCCGGCGGATCGCGCCCGCTTCGACGATACGACCAAATGCATTTTGTGCGCAGCCTGCACCTCTTCGTGCCCCTCGTTCTGGGCAGCCAACGGCGAGTATATCGGCCCGGCGGCCATCGTGCAGGCCCACCGCTTCATGTTTGACAGCCGCGATCAAGCTGATCAAGAGCGCATCGCCATCATGAGCGATGAGATGGGGGTGTGGCGCTGCCGCACGATCTTCAACTGCGTGGAGGCCTGCCCGCGCGGCATCGACATCACCAAGGCGATTGCGGAGGTGAAGATGGCGGCGCTGCGCGGAAAGATCGAGTAGCCCAGCAAATGAGGCCCTGTCTGTAATACTGGATGGGGCTTTTGGTTCACCTTAATGCAGAAACGGTATCTCCAGGCCGTTTCGCTAGGCGGGCATTGGGATGCCGCGCCTGCAGGCTGCGGAGGGGGACGAAGGAGGCCGGCATGAAGATCGCGATCTTCGGCTCCGGAGGTGTGGGCAGTTATTTCGGCGGGCTGCTGGCACAGGCCGGTCATGAGGTGGCCTTCATCGCGCGCGGTGCACATTTACAGGCACTCCGTGATAAAGGCCTTAAAGTGCGGAGTGTGCACGGCGACTTTGATATCCCCCGCGTCACGGCTACTGACGACCCTCAGGAGGTCGGCGAGACCGACTTGACAATCTGCACCGTAAAAACGTATGATATAGGCGTTATTGCGGACCGGTTGCGTCCGCTGATGGGTCCCCAAACCGCACTTCTTCCCTTACAAACCGGAGTAGAAACGCCCGATGCCTTGACACAGCATTTTGGTTCGGCTGTGCTGGGCGGGGCAGTCTGGGTGGTCGCGGCTGTCGCGGAGCCGGGTGTCATCCAGCAACAAAGTCAATTTCGGCGGATTGTGTTCGGCGAGCTCGACAGTCGAGAGACCCCGCGCCTGCACACAATCCATGAAGCACTGGCGAACAGTGGCGCGACGGTGGAAATCACCGGCGACATTCGGAAAGTGCTGTGGACGAAATTGCTGTTCATCGCTTCATTCAGCGGTATTACCAGCGTGACTCGCGCGCCTGCCGGTCCGGTGATGGCTTGCGTTGAGTCACGTTTGCTTTTGGAACGGGCCATGCGTGAGGTGGAAGCCGTGGCGCGAGCGAAGGGCTTCCAGCTGGACGATGATGTTGTGGCGAAGACGCTGGATTTTTGTGACAAACTGGCGCCGGATGCGACATCGTCGATGCAGCGGGATGTGGCGGCGGGCCGCCGCTTGGAATACGACGCCATCAACGGCGCAGTGGTGCGCGCGGGGAAAGAGACCGGCCTCCCGACACCCGTCCACGAATTCTGCTGGACGTGTCTGAAGGTGGTGGATTCGATGGCGAGGTGAAAGGTTGATTTTGGCGTGTTGATTGATAGGGCTGATTAGCACTCGGCAATCGGCAATCAACAATCAGTTGCGGGGGAAGCTATGGAGGACAAGCCGCTCTTGATCGAAGTGGTGACTTATGCGCCGACGACGTTCTATCACTGCACGCACTGTGAAGTTGTTTGGAAAGAGACCGGGTTTAGCCAGGGCGTGCACGAGGAACAGATCGCCAGCGCGCTGCCACCCGATGTGATGCAGGATTATCGGGCCGTATCCGATTGGGTGAACCAGCTGTGCCAAGAGTACAGCGATCGGGTGGTGGTGAAGGTCATCGACGCGGCTTCGATCGAAGGATTCTGGAAGACGCTGCGGCACGGGCTGCGGCACTACCCGGCGATTGTGGTGGGATTGGCCAGGTTCAACGGCACGGATTTTTCAGCCGCCGGGGCCGAGATCGCCCATCGGCTGGGGGTTGTGGCCGCCTGAGGGTTCGCTCGATTCCAGAGGAGCAGGAGGTGGATTGGCGAGAATCGACCAGCAACTTCACGTCGTCATGGTTCGGGTCAGCTATGGAGTGAGTCTGTTCCTAAGGAGGAAAGAGTATGAACACGCTGTTTGTCGTGATCATCGGCGCAGTGGTGATCTGGGCGGCATACAACCTCTACGCTCGACGAATCGACAAGAACATTATTCAAGCCAATGCCAGTAAGGCAACCCCGGCCAAGATGTATATGGATGGCGTGGACTTTATGCCCGCCAGCCGCAATGTCTTGTATGGCTATCACTTCAAATCGATCGCGGCTGCGGGACCGATCGTAGGGCCGATAACGGCAGCGAATCTGTGGGGCTGGTTACCGTCACTGGCCTGGCTGCTGATCGGGGTGTCGTTCATCGGCTGGGTCAGCGACTACTCGGCCATCATGTTGTCGGTGCGCAACGATGGCAACAGCCTCAGCGCCACCGCCCATAAACTGATCGCGCCGCGCACGCGCACGATCATGTTCGTGTTCATCTTCTTCTATCTGCTGTTGGTGGCCGGCGCCTTTGTCGGCATCCTCGCCGCGATCTTATCGGCGCGCCCGGATGTCCCCTTTGGTATCCTGATGCTGGCGGTAGCGGGGCTGCTGGCCAGTCAGATGCTATACAAATGGAAGATGAGCCTACCGCTCGTGACGCTGATCGTCGTCGGGATTGCGATCGTGGCGATGGTGCTGGGACCGGCAGGGCGTGTCTACGAAGGTGCGGTTTTGAAAGAGGAAGGGCCGGTTGGAAAAGCGGTACAGGGCATCAACACCGCGATCAATGGTATCAGCGGTGGACAGGCGCTATATCAAGTCACCGATCCGACCTTTGCCGATCCCCGTATCCCGCCCCCCGGCGCTGATGGCAAGCGGGCTTCGACGCCGATCTACAATGCCGAGAGCAACCTGGTCAGCACCATGCCATCTTATCTCTTCTGGGTGTTGTTCTTGTTTGTGTTCTCGTACTTGGGTGCCAACCTGCCCATCTGGCGTTTTGCCCAACCGGTGAACTATATCGGTTTCTGGGTGTCGCTGATCACCATCGTGATCAGCGGTTTCGGCATGATTGTTGCGCCGTTGACGGGCATCACCGATGCTTCCGGCGCGCCGATTGGGGCCTTTGCGCTGGATGCAGTGAAAGCACAGCCATGGGTGCCCCAAGGCGGAGTCGCGTGGCAACCATTGTGGCCGATGCTCTTCGTGACGATTGCCTGCGGCTCGATCTCTGGTTGGCACGCGCTGTTCGGGTCGGTCGGCACAGCGCGTCAGTTGGAGTATGAGACCGATGGTCTGCCGGTGGGCGGTGGTGCGATGTTCACCGAGAACGTGCTGGCCTTGTTGGCGTTGACGGCCGTCTCGATTGCGGGTGCAGGTGGCGGCGGCGGTCGCTTCGCAGCAGGCGTGGGGAAGTTGATGAATGCGGCCACCTTCGGAGCGCTACCAGAGGTATTTGGTACGGCGTTAGGGTTCGGCGCGTTTGTGGTCATCGTGCTGACGGTGGTGCAGCTGGTGTTCCGCGTGATGCGCGTCACGCTGACAGAATGGGTCGGCGACACGTTCGCCGCGGTCAGGAACATGCATGTGTCCAGCATCATCTCGATGATCCTGACGCTGGCGTTGGTGCTCACCGGCACGTGGGTGTATCTGTGGCAGCTATTCGGCGCGGCGAATCAGCTCATGGCGGCGCTGAGTTTGCTGGTGGTTACCGTCTGGCTCAAATCGGAAAAGCGTAATGCCGCTTATGCGTTGTGGCCGACGGTCTTCATGTACATCACGACGTTGGCCGCGACGGCAGTAACAGCGCGCAACCTTTACGAAACGATCGCTATCAAGGCAGGCATGGGTGGCATCTCGGTGATTGGCGCGTGGGCGATGATCGTCGTGTCGGCACTGCTGCTGGTGGCAGCACTGTTCATCGGCTACGACGGCTGGAAGGCGTATCGACGCTATGCCAGTGGCGCCAAGCCGACCACGGCTCCAGCGGCGACGGGGAAATAGACCGCACCTCAACTCTCATCCTCTTCTCCTTTCTTGCACAGGAGAGGAGAAGAGGTGCAGGGTTCAGTGCTTGCTCATTTGTTCGACGAGAGTCTGCACCGCTTTGAAGAAGTGCTCGGCGTTGGCGGTGCGTGGATTGGGCAGCGGGACGTGCAGCTCGAGGTTTTGCTCGCTGCGCCGACAGGATAAGCGCCAGATCTTGGCATCCACCGATCGGGCAGCTGACAAAGCGCGGGTGGCCTGTTCGCGCGCCGCTGACTGATAGGACAGCGAGGCGCGCAGATTCAACCCGTCGAGCGTTTCAGTTTTCCAGTTTTGTGTTTCACCACGTCCGCTGGTCAGCTGCTCGCTCCAACTGCCCGGTGCGTACAGATCGTAGTCGACTGGGAGAGTAGTGGACAGCCAGCCTCGGATGATCAACATATCGCGGCGGCGCTGGTTGCGCGTCATCAGCCAGTACCAGGGAATATCACGCGGTTCGAGCACCAGGAGTAGTTCGGCGCTCTTGAAAGGCGCTTTGGCCTGCGCGATGTTGAGTTGAGCCACTGATGTTCCGCGCCACTGCACGGTGGTCTTCGAGCCCAGGCGCGGTAAGCCACCTTGCATCCAGCGGAGCACGGCATTGCCGTGGCGGATGTTATAGATGTTGCCGAAGGCAAACCAGCCGACAACCACGGCCACCAGCCCGATCAAAACGGTTTGACTGACTTGATCCATGGGGCGCCTCCCTGGCCAGGTGGTTGATTATAAAACTAACGCAGGGCAAGCGTCAATGACCTACGAACCAGCAACGGCTTCCTGGCGCACCAAAATCCGTGAATTTTTGTTCGGTCTGACCGGCCTGGAGTTCGCGCAACATGCCGTCGAGATGCGTGCCAGCGTGGAGACGTTATTCATGCTGGCCACGCTAGGTGATCTGATCGGCTTGCCGATCATGCCGCCGTACTACAGCCTGCGCCTGCTGCCCTACGTGGTGCCGCAGATCGAAACGTGGAAGCGGCGCGTGCTGCGCGAGAAGGATGTCACCGAAGAGCACGATTACGATCTCCACGGCTTATAATAAGAGCTGAAGGAAGAGGGCTGAAGGATGCAGCAAATAAGTCTTTCGCCCTTCCGCTTTCATCCTTCAATCAAGGAGTTAGCAATGCCCGATCAACCTCAATCACAACCCGCGCAGCAACCCAAGAAGGGGTTTCTCCAGAACCTGAAGGAGATTTTGTATGGCATGGGTCGCCATGATATGACGCGGTATGCCATCCGCACGCGTGCCAGCATGGAGCATTTATTCATCCTGATCACCATGGGCGATCTGCTGGGCATCCCCATTCTGCCGCCGTACTACAGCCTGCGCCTGCTGCCGTACGTCGTGCCGCAGATCGCCACGTGGAAGCGGCGTATGTTGCGCGAGAAAGATGTCTCGGACGCGATGTTCTGATCGCAAATCGTTGGCGGCATATTGCGAATGCGGTGAAGAATACCGTTTCGGTTTGAAGGCCTTGAAATCTGGCAAAGGGCGCGGGACTTCGTCAGCGCGACTGATAGCAATGGCAAATGCTCTCTTCACTAAAGAAGAGTTGTGCGAGCTTTATGAACGACAGCACTTGAGCCGAAGAATGATCGCTGAGTTGAAAGGATGTCACCTAAAGACTGTGCAGAATTATTTGGTGCGCTACGACATCCCGCGACGGAGTGTTCACAAGTATATTAAAAGGCCTTTTTCAGGTGATCCACTAGAGAAAGCTTATCTGATTGGTTTTGGGGTGGGTGATCTGTGTGTGCATCGAGCCAACTACAGCAAAACCTCTAAAACGGTTATTGCTGCGTGCACCTCAACCGTACCGGAGCAAATCGAGCTTGTCCGTATGTTGTTTGAAGAGTATGGAGGTGTCAATCTGTCAGTTGGGAAGCAGCAGACAGTTATTACATGTTATCTCGATCGATCCTTCAATTTCTTGTTGGAACGAGAAGATCGCATCGTAGACTGGATAACGGCTGACCAAGAGTGTTTCGCCGCTTATTTAGCGGGCTACATCGACGCCGAAGGGTGCATACAGCTAAAACGCCAAACGCGGGCCTTTGAGGTCGTCATCCGCAGTTACGATGTCAATATTCTCCGGACATGCTGGGCTGCACTCCAAAAGTTGGGGGTCGTCTGTCCACCCGTTTATTTGGTCAAGCGTCAAGGAGAGCGCGATGGCAATGGGCCACTTTATCATCAAGACTATTGGGGGCTGGGGATCTATCGCCAGCTGTCACTCGCCCGTCTATTCGAATTGATCGCGCCTCATTTGAAGCACCCCAAACGGCGCCAAGATATGTTGATGGCGTGGAAAAATGTAGAGGCCCGTATGGGCCGTTCCAACGGAGGATAAATGTCGCTAGCGAGCGTTATAACCCAACGCCCTTACGTGATGTTTGGTGGAAAAGGCGGACTCGGCAAAACGACGTTCTCGGCCGCGACCGCCTACTGGCTGGCCGAGCAGGGTAAGAAAGTACTGGTTTTCTCGGTCGATCCGCAGGCCAGTTTGTCCGATATTTTCCAGCAGGACATTTTTGGCAAGGGGCCGGTGCAGATCAAGCAAAACCTGTACGCGCAGGAGATCGATGCCGACACGCACATCAAGGCCTATCAAAACGAAATCCGCCAGAAGATCCTGGATATGTATGGCTTCGAGCAGGTGCCGGAGGAAATCGAGCAGTATATTCAGGCGGCCAGCGCGGAACCCGCGATGGAGGAGAGCGCCATCTTCGACGCCGTGGTGGACATCATCGTGGCGGGCAGCTACGATTACTACATCTACGATCTCGTGCCGCTGGGCCACGCCTTGTACTACCTGAGCATGGCCAAGGTGTACGACGAGTGGATCAATCGCATTACCAAGCTGCGTGAAGAGATGCGCGAATACGAAGAGATGGTCTCACGCCTGAAATCGGAAAAGACGACGGACGAAGATCAGATTCTTAGCGAGCTATCCTACATCAAGGGGCGCATCAACGCCTCGAGCCGCATCCTGACCGATAAAGAGAAGACAGCGTTCTTCTTCGTGGTGGTGCCGGAGGAGATGATCATCCTCGATACGCAGAAAGCGGCCACGCTGTTCGCACAGTTCGACGTGCCGTTGGCGGGCTACGTGGTCAATCGCGTGGTGCCGCATGAATTGCTACAACAAGAGATTCCGCCGTATCTCAGGAACCGCATCGAGATGCAGGGCCGGTACATGCAGCAGATTCAGAACGACCTGGGCGCGCAAGTGCAGGCGTATGTGCCCGAACTCGAGCGCGACGTGACCGGCCTGGCGATGATCGAAAAGTTGGCGCACATCATGTACGCGGATGGCAAATAGGAGATCTTCATGGCTAAAGAGATCGAAACCTCCATGCGCGATTATTTGAAGGCGCATCCCAATTTGCGTTTTATCTTTTTTGGAGGCAAGGGCGGTGTGGGCAAAACCGTCTCAGCCGGCGTGACCGCTCAATGGTTAGCGAGTCAAGGCAAGCGTACGCTGCTGGCTTCGACGAACCCGGTGCACAGTCTGTCAGGCTTGCTGAGTCAGGATGTGTTCGGCAAGCACACGGCGGTTACGGGCGTGCCCAACCTATGGGCGTACGAGATCGACACCAAAGATACTATCGAGCGGAGCAAAGTAGAGATCCGCGAGAAGATTCAGTGGTTTCTCAAATACGCCGATATCACTACCAAGGCCGAGGACTTCGTCGAATCGGCCACGATGAACCCCGCCTTTGAAGAGTCGGCCATGTTCGAGAACATGATCGATCTGATGTTCAAAGCCGAATACGAGGCCTACGTCTTCGACACAGCGCCTACGGCCAACGCGCGCCGCCTGCTGGGTATGTCCAAAGTCTACTCGTTGTGGGTTAACAAGATGCTCAAGAGCCGTGAAGAAGCGCGTTCGCTGCGTGAGCTGCTGTCGTTCACCAAGAAGAAGGAAGCCGATCCGTTAATGGACTACCTGCTCACCTTCCGCGATCGGATGGAACACGCGCGGGTGCTGTTGACGGACGAACAGCAGACGGCGTTCTTCTTTGTCACGCTGCCCGAGGCGCTGCCGATCGCGGTGATCACGCGCTTCATCGGCTGGTTCCGCGACTTTGGCATCCCGGTGGGCGGCGTGGTTGTCAACATGCTGATCGATCGCCAACAGGTGGAGGCGACGTCGCCGGATTTTGTGAAGAACCGCCTGGCGATGCAGGATCGCTACATGGACGATATCTGGGAGAAGTTCGACGGCATGGTGCGCGCCAAAGTGCCGTTGTACGAGAACGAAGTACGCGGCGTGACGGCGCTGGGCCGCATGGGACAAGCGTTGTTTGTGTGAGACGCAAAGTGTCATCAGCATGCCCAACTTTCCGGCTCGTTTCCATCAAACGCTGCGCCAGGTATTCTACGGCATGGCGATCCACGATCAAGTGCGGGCGTTGCAGCGCTCGCGCGGCACGCTGGAGCATCTCTTCGTGTTGATCAGCTTCGGCGATTTGCTGGGTGTGCCAATCCTGCCGCCGTATTATAGCCTGCGATTGTTGCCGTTCGTCGTGCCGCTCATCGGCAACTGGAAGCGGCGCATGCTGCGCGAGCGGGATGTGGTCGACGCGATGTTCTAGCCGAGACGTAATGCCATAGTTGAAAGTCCCGTCGGGTCAGATGACCGGCGGGAATTTTTGATCGAGAGTTGAAGCGGCGGGGATGGCTACCTGCACTCGATCTTGTGTTTTTCCACCTGATCCCTGTCACGCTGAGTCCGGTATTGAAAGCGGAGTTGAAGCTACCCGTGCTGCAAAGGCTTGCCACTCTGCCCGATAGACCGCTTTGGCCTCTGGCGAGAGAAAACTTGCTTCAAGCGCATTGACGTTGAGCTGCCAGAGTTCGTCCCAGGTAAATCCCTGACGGGCGAGCAGTATGTATTCGCCGGTGAGGTCAGTGGAAAACATAGCAGGATCATCGGTGTTGACAGTCACAGACACGCCTTGATCCATGAACGTTCGAATGGGATGCAGTTGATCCAGAGGCACAACCTTAAGGCGATAGTTGCTATAGGGCGACACCTCCAGGGGGATTTGGGTTTGACGGAGGTGTTCAACCAACAGCGGATCTTCAATGGCGCGTACGCCATGCCCGATCCGCTCGACCTGGAGACTACGGATTGCGCCCCAAACACTTGACGGACCTTCGGTTTCGCCCGCGTGTGCCACCACGTGCAGACCTTGACGGCGAGCTTCGGCAAACACATCGACGAACAACTCGGGCGGAAAACCCACCTCCTTGCCGCCCATGCCCAGCCCGATAAAGATGCCGTGTTCCCGGCCTTTTAATGCAAAGTCTAGGACGCGCTGACGGGATTCGGGTAAGTTGCGGGTAAAGTCCGGGATGAAGCGGAGCTGTGTGCCAGACGCTGCTTCACCCCGCCGGGCGCCTTCCAGCAGCGCGGCGATGATTTCATCCTGCGGTAATTTGTCCAACATGTATGAAGCACTGAGAAAAACTTCACAGTACTTGATGTTGTGCTGAGCCTGACGCTGAAGAAACTGCTCCGTCATAAAGGCGAAGTCGTCAGGCGTTTGCATGCAACTGACCGCCAGTAAATAGATCTCGATGAAATGATTGAAGTCGCGGAATGTGTACAGGGACTGCCACTCTTCCAGTGTCGCTGCCGGCAGTGTCACACGATGGCGCCGCGCGAGTTCCCAAACGGTAGCGGCATCCGTGGCACCTTCCAGGTGGACGTGCAATTCAATTTTGGGCATCACTTGGAGACGTTGGATCAGTTCGTCCGCGACAGAAGTAGGCGTATAGCTGGGACGCCCATCGGTCATGGTGTTTCTCCCGGAAACATGAGAGTGGTCTGTTCTTCGTGATAGGCGGTGAGCGAAAGCATGGTCATCATGCTTTGCGTGGCCGACGTGCGACTTTGCGTTTGGGCGGTGAGACGTGCGGTGACATCCATTCGACAGCGCCGGGTGTACGCCGCCAGTCGTTCAAATGCCCCACGGCATAATCGATCGCTTCGGTTTCAGCGCCGGGGCTGATGGTGTCGGGCAGGCGGTTGGGAATGCGTTTCTGGCCGCTCAGATAAGGGGGCACATGCGGATTCTGTTTCAGGGCTTCTTTCAAGGCGTGCACGCTGGCGCTGGAATCACCTTCCTGCTGAAAGGCCAACAGAGCTTGCGCGTATAACCACGTGGTGCTGTACTCGTCCGCGTATTGGGCGATTAGGGCGCGGGCTTCGTCACCCCGCTCGAGCTCCAGCAGCAATTGCAGCAGCGAGTAGCGCACGCCCTGATTGTCATTGGGATTGAGATGCAGCATTTCGCGATAGATGGTGATCGCTTCATCGTAACGGCGCAGTTCCCACAGCATACTGGCCTGGCCGCTCAGCGCCCGCATATAAGGTCTCGTTTCCAGCAGGCCCCAAAAATGTCCCACGTCTTCGACAAAATACTCTTCGCCCAACGCACGCCGCCCCGCATCCACACCTTGTTGATAATATTCCAGCGCGCGGCCCACCGTGTCGGCTTGTTCTTCGGCCAACAGCACGTAGGCGTCGGCGCAGTCAAGCGAGGTAGCTAATGCCTGGTGCGCCAGCGTGAGGCGCTTGCCAGGATGTGATTCATCCCACGCCCGATACATGATCTGTTGGGCTTGATCCAATTGGGGATCGCCGCTGCCCGGCTGTTCGCCCAGCTGCTGCGCGATTGCTCGCTGCATGAACCCTTCCATACCACGCCGATCGAAAAAGGGCAGTTCGTCTGCTTCCTCTTCATCGTCGAGATCGCCGTGCCGCCGATCGAGACCGGGGCCAGGCCGCATGAGGTGTTCCAAAGCGCCGCCGGGATATTTCACCTCCACCTTGATCGGCCCGCTGGACGTGCTCACTTCCACGATGGTCTCAAAAGGTTC
>JAUQXC010000214.1 GCA_030834825.1 Thermoflexales bacterium | reverse complement strand
GTTGCGGCCGCGCCGAGTGAACCCGTCAAGCCGATCGTGACCGCGCCCGCTCCCGCGATTCTCGGCCCGAGCGTGTTGAAGGCCGAAGAAGTGACGCCGACCAAGCTGCGTCAGACCATCGCCAAGCGCATGGTCGCCAGCAAGCAGACCGTGCCGCACTTCTACGTGACTTCTGAGATCGACATGGAAGCGGCCATGGAGCTGCGCGGCAAGTTGAATACCCTGGTCGACGAAGCGGGCAAGATCAGTGTCAACGACCTGGTCTTGAAAGCGGCGGCGATCGCGTTGACACACTTTCCCGGGATCAATGCTTCGTTTGGGGAGAAGGCCATCGTACGACATGGCACGGTGAACCTGGGCATTGCGGTGGCGTTGGAGCAGGGCCTGATCACCGTCGTCGTGACCGATACCGATCGGAAACCGTTGGCGCAGATCGCGCGTGAGGCGAAAGACATCGTCAATCGTGCCAAGAACGGCAAAGCGCGGCCTGAAGAATTGCAGGGCAGCACGTTCACCGTCAGCAACCTGGGCATGTTCGACGTGGAAGAATTCGGCGCCATTATCAATCCGCCTGAGGCAGCGATCCTGGCCGTGGGTTCGGTGAAGGATGTGCCCGTGGTGAAGGACGGACAGATCGTGCCGGGCAAGACGATGAAGATCACGCTCTCGGCGGATCATCGCGTGACCGACGGCGCCGAAGCAGCGAAGTTCCTGCAGGAAGTGAAGCAGAACCTGGAAGAGCCGTTGCGGTTGATGATTTAGTTGCGCCACGCGGCCCACTCCGCTGGAAGACGCGGAGACATGGGCAGGTTGGAAGTTAGAGATTAGAGAGCCGCCGATCCGAAAGGGTCGGCGGTTTTTGATTGACCACTGTGAATGCGTTATAATCGCACTCACCCTTACTGCGTAAGGAAAAATCATGCTGCTGACCATTACTTCGACCACACCGCCAGCCACTGATCTGGGCTATTTGCTGCACAAGAACCCGGCGCGCGTGCAGTCCTTCGAACTCAACTTTGGCAAAGCCCATGTGTTTTACACCGAGGCAACATCCGAAAGATGCACGGCAGCCTTGTTGCTGGACGTCGATCCGGTACATCTCGTGCGCGGCCAACGCGGTGGAATGGATCAATATGTGAACGATCGGCCTTACGTTGCCTCTTCATTTATGAGCGTGGCCTTGGCTCAGGTGTTTGGCAGCGCTTTGGCGGGACAAAGCCAGGAGCGCCCCGAGTTGGTGCAGTTGGCTTTGCCCTATCAAGCCAAGCTCGCGGTTGTGCCCTGTCGTGGCGGTGAACCGATCTTGCAGCGTCTATTTGAACCCTTGGGTTATACTGTGACGGCTCAAGCGTATCCGCTGGATGAAACTCATCCCGAGTGGGGCATGAGTGATTATTTCACGGTGACCTTGTCGGCTACCACACGGTTGAGCGAATTACTCACGCATCTCTACGTGCTCATTCCAGTGCTGGATACTGAGAAACATTACTGGGTGGGTGATGATGAAGTGGCTAAGCTTCTGCGTCACGGTGAAGGCTGGCTGGCCTCTCATCCTGAGCGCGAATTGATCGCTCGACGCTATCTCAAGCGGCGGCATTTAGTCCGCGCGGCGCTGGCACAACTGGTGGAGGAAGATGATCCCGATCCGGATGCCAGTGAAGAAGCGCATGCGCAGGAAGAAGCCGAGATCGAACAACGCTTGAGCCTACATGAACAGCGACTGGGCACGGTGCTGGCTGTGCTGAAGAACTCAGGAGCCAGGCGGGTGCTCGATTTGGGTTGTGGGGAGGGGCGCCTGCTGCAGTTGTTGTTGGCCGAGCGTGCTTTCATGGAAATCGTCGGGATGGATGTGTCCCATCGAGCACTGGAGATGGCCAGCGAGCGGCTGCATCTCGAGCATCTGCCAGCGTTGCAGCGGGATCGTCTCCAGTTGCTCCATGGCGCGTTGACGTATCGCGATCGACGCCTGGCCGGTTACGATGCCGCAGCGGTGGTGGAGGTTATCGAACATCTCGACGCTGCGCGATTGCGGGCCTTTGAGCGGGTGCTGTTTGAATTCGCGCGGCCCGGCCTGGTGGTTATCACGACGCCCAATGCTGAATACAACGTCAAGTTTGGGTCTTTGCCGGCTGGGCACCTTCGCCATAAAGATCATCGCTTTGAGTGGACTCGCGCTGAGTTTCAGACATGGGCGACAGGAAGGGCGGGGCAGTTTGGCTACACGGTGCGCTTCCTGCCGGTCGGGCCGGAGGATCCGGTCGTGGGTGCACCAACCCAAATGGGAGTATTTACACGATGAGAACACTCACGCTTCCTGAACTTTCCTTGGTGGTGCTCATCGGCGCTTCCGGTTCCGGCAAATCCACTTTTGCGCGGAAGCATTTCAAACCGACTGAAGTGCTCTCGTCGGACTTTTGCCGCGGACTGGTGGCCGACAACGAAAATGATCAGACTGTCACCCACGAGGCCTTTGAGGTGCTGCATTTTATTGCGGCGAAACGTCTGACGGGTGCGCGCTTGACCGTGGTCGATGCGACAAACGTTCAACCGGAAGCACGCCAGCCATTGGTCGAGCTGGCGCGTGAATATCATGTTTTGCCGGTGGCCATCGTTTTCAATTTACCGGAGAAACTCTGCCAGGAACGGAACCGACAACGCGCCGATCGGGACTTTGGCCCGCATGTCATTCGACAACAGACGCAAAGTCTGAAGCGTTCGTTGCGCGGCCTGGAACGAGAGGGTTTCCGGCATGTCTTCATTCTGAGCTCGCCGGAAGAGATCGAGTCTGTCACGATCGAGCGTCAGCCCCTGTGGAATAACCTCAAACACGAACACGGCCCCTTCGATATCATCGGCGACGTGCACGGTTGCTTTGACGAATTGACCACGTTGCTGGCCCACTTGAGTTACAGGGTTAGCTGGCGTGAAGACGGCGGTTATCAGGTCATTCATCCTGAAGGACGCCGAGCCATCTTTCTGGGCGATCTGGTCGATCGCGGCCCCAACATTCCCGGCGTGTTGAAACTGGTCATGAGCATGGTGGCTGAGGGCCGTGCACTGTGTGTGCCGGGCAATCATGATCTGAAACTCATGCGCAAGCTGCGCGGCAAGGAAGTGCGCGTTGCCCATGGCCTGGCGGAATCGCTGGCGCAACTGGAGCCGGAACCGCCCCAGTTCAAAAAGCGCGTGATCGACTTTTTTGATGGGTTGGTCAGCCATTACGTGTTGGACGACGGCAAGTTGGTCGTAGCGCACGCCGGTATGAAGGCTGAAATGCAGGGACGCGGCTCGGGGCGAGTGCGCGATTTTGCGTTGTATGGTGAAACGACCGGCGAAACCGATGAATTTGGGCTGCCCGTACGTTACAACTGGGCTGCCGAATATCGTGGCCAGGCCATGGTCGTTTATGGGCATACCCCCGTGCCTGAACCTGAATGGCTCAATCACACCATCAATATCGATACAGGCTGTGTGTTTGGTGGAAAGCTGACCGCATTGCGTTACCCCGAGCAGGAGCTGATCTCGGTTCCGGCAGCGCATACTTATTGCGAACCGGCGCGACCGTTTCTCAAGCTTGAAGATCAAGCGCCTGCGTTGACAGTCCAACAACAGCAGGATGATCTGCTGGACATTGCGGAAGTGTTGGGCAAGCGCATCATTCCAACGCGCTTGCATCACAATGTCACCATTCGTGAAGAAAACGCCACCGCGGCGTTGGAGGTCATGAGTCGTTTCGCGGCCAATCCCAAGTGGTTGATCTATCTCCCGCCGACCATGTCGCCGCCGGAGACGACCCAGCAGGTCGGGCTATTGGAACATCCTGCGGAAGCTTTCGCTTACTACAGGCACGAGGGCGTCAGCCACGTGGTCTGCGAAGAGAAACACATGGGTTCGCGCGCCATCGTGATCGTGTGCCGCGACGAGGAAGTAGCGCGCCAACGCTTTGGCGTGATGAATGAAGGCTTCGGCATTTGTTATACCCGCACCGGGCGGCGCTTCTTCACCGCTGCGGCGTTGGAAGCCGAGTTCTTGGAACGGGTGCGATCGGCCGTCGATCGCAGTGGTTTGTGGGATGATCTGAAGACCGATTGGTTGTGCTTGGACTGCGAGTTGATGCCCTGGTCGGCGAAGGCCCAGGAACTCGTGCGGCAGCAGTATGCGGCCGTGGGATCGGCAGCGCAAGCTGCATTCGCTGAAACCATTGTCGCCTTGCAGCATGCGACTGCGCGTCATGCAGCAGCGCAAGTCTTGTTGGAGCGTTATCGGGCTCGGGCTGAGTTAACCGAGCGGTATGTCGCGGCCTATCAGCGTTACTGTTGGCCGGTGCAGTCGTTGGCCGACTTTAAGCTTGCCCCTTTTCACTTGCTGGCGACTGAAGGCGCCGTTCATGTCGACAAAGATCATATCTGGCATATGAGCACCTTGGCCCGCTTATGCGTCGATCCGCTTTTGTTGGCGACGCCTTATCAGGTCATCGACTTAACCGATCTTGGTAGCCAGGCACAAGGTATTCAGTGGTGGACAGACCTCACCGTCCGGGGCGGTGAAGGGATGGTGGTCAAGCCGCTGCCCTTTGTCGTGAAAGGTCGAAAGGGATTGGTTCAGCCTGCGGTGAAGTGTCGCGGACGGGAATACTTACGCATCATTTATGGGCCGGAATACACCGCGCCGGAAAACCTCAACCGTTTACGCGAACGTCGAGTGGCTGGCAAGCGTTCTCTGGCGTTGCGCGAATTTGCCTTGGGCCTTGAAGCACTGGAGCGTTTTGTGCGACATGAACCGCTGTATCGGGTGCATGAATGTGTCTTTGGAGTCCTGGCGCTGGAAAGTGAGCCGGTCGATCCGCGCTTGTAAATGATCTCAACCCGTGCTGTGGGCCGTGGCCGCCTGGTTCCGGTGCTGCCAGCGTTTGACCGCAGACAGCACGACAACATCGCAGATCAGCATGCCTGCCACTGCGAACGGCACCACCAACCAGCCCGACTCACCGCCCTCGTACACGCTCCATACCGATTTGGCGAGGGCGATACCGTTGATGAGCACCAGTCCCCACACCACTGAGCGTTTCCAAAAGGCGGCCATTAACGCGATCAGGCTGAAAGCGCCCACCAGCGCCAGCCCGATCTTGCTCAACGTCCAGTCGGCGGTGAGCCACGCCTGTTCGGCAGCTAGGAAGGCCACAATCGTCGGGTCGGGTGCTTCGGGCGCGGGGAACCAGAACATGCTGGTCGCCAAGGCGATCAACGTGCCGACGATGCCTTTCCAACTTCGCCGGTAAGCGAAGTAACACAGCGGGAGGATGAACAGCGGTCGAATGGCCCAGCTCAACGGATTGTGATGGCGCGCCCACGCCCACTCGGCGAAATTCGTGAGAAAATCTGACAGGTTCATAAGCAGTTCCTTTGACAACTTGCGGGGCAGACCCTCACGCTACGTGCGTCATTTCCGCGCTGACAGCCCATAGCCTCTTCCACACGGCGCGATCGTAAGCGGGTTTGTAGGCCTTCACTTCTTTACAATGCTCGTCGAAGTATTTGCCTGTCACAGCCTCAAACTCTGGCACCACCGCCAATTGAATATAGGCTGCGGCCATCTGTGCGGGCGTAATGGCTTTGCTGCGTTTAATCTCGTAGGCCCAGCGCTTCCAGCCGGTGATGTATTCATAGCGCCCTTTGTCGATCTGTACATTGGTCACGCGGATGCAGTTGACGGTGACGCCTGTCCCTTGCAAGCGCTCCGCGAGATCAAAAGTGAACATGACCTGGGCCATCTTCGAGTGATAGTAGGTGTGTTGGGTGCTGAACTTCTTCTGCCCCGCGAGGTTGTCAAACTCGATCGAGAGAAACGGGTAGGTCATCAGACCCTTCGAGGCTACCGTCAACACGCGCGCTGGCGCGCTGGCTTTCAGTGTCTCGAGCAGCAGATTGGTCAACAGGAACGGGCCGAGATGATTCGTGGCGAAGATCACTTCGGCCCCATCCTCTGTCAGCGTAGGCCGTTTCAACGTGTGATCGAAGTTCGCGGCGTTATTGATCAACACGTCGAGGCGCGGATACTTGGCCGTGAAGCCGGCCGCGAACTGGCGAATCGATTTTTGGGAAGATAGATCGCACTTCATCAAATCGACGGCTTGATTCCCGGTCTGTGC
This sequence comes from Thermoflexales bacterium, assembly GCA_030834825.1. Lineage (GTDB taxonomy): Bacteria > Chloroflexota > Anaerolineae > Fen-1058 > Fen-1058 > Fen-1058. The sequence goes on along the minus strand of JAUQXC010000214.1, from coordinate 8,685 downwards.
GACGATCTCTTGGCGCACCACCTCGCCGGCCTGTACGTTGCGGCACACCATGACGACGGTGTGTCCTAACTGCGCCAGCCCGCGCGCGGTCTCGCGCCCGATGCCGGCATTGGCGCCGGTGACGACGACGATTTTATTCTGTGGTTGGTTCATGAGGTCCTCTTTACTCCGGCGTGGTGAGCGCCTTGGCTAACAACTTAATTAAGGTATTCAATACAGCGTCATACTGATCTGCGCCGATTTTGTCGCGATGCAGCGTCAATAGGCTGACGGCACTGATGGCGCGCGCGAACAAAATCGGATCGCCTTTGATCACTTCGCCCTGGCGTTGTCTCGCCTGCAAATAGGGCACAATGAGCGCCACTCCACTGCTGTTGCTGGCGGCGAGCTGTTCGGGCGTGGCATAATCGACCAGCAGCTGCAGCTCGTCGGGATGAGTAAGCATCCGCCGGGTGAGGGCGTTCGTCTCCAGTTCTTGCACAATCGCCTGCAATAAGCGCTCAAGGCCTTCACGAGCATCGCCCGCCTTATCTAACTCCGCCCGCAGGCGAGCTTCGACAGCCGGGCCATCTTCCGCCAGCACTTCCAGAAACAGGGCCTCTTTGGATTCAAAGAATACGTAGAAGGTACTCTTGGCAATGCCGACGGAACTGGTGAGGTCTTCCAAGCTGGTCTTCTTGAGACCCTTGCGCGCGAACAAGTCACGCGCCGCGCGCAACATCTTTTGGCGTAAGCGGACCTTCTCTTTTTCGGTAAAGGGTGGAGGCATATCGATTATCCTGAAAACAAATTTTACTTTTTGTTTTCAGGATAACTATACCGCACTTGCGCCCTGGTGTCAAGTTCGATTGGCGTAGAAGAGGTAGGGGGCAGGCTGACCGAGGGGATGAACGGCAAACTGTTCAGACAGGCTGTTGCTATCCAGGGCTTGTCGCGAGCAGATCTCGAGAAGCACTGGGAGAAAGGCCATTCACTGGCGAACCAGTGCCCGACTACTCGGACGAGGCTCTCTGGTGAAAGGCTGTCTTGTTCACTGCACCGCAACAACTTGATCTGGCAGGGCTGGCTCCCGTGAGACTTCCGAAGTCGTGCGAACCTCTGGTTCGCCGAAGACTTCGGAAGTCTGCCACCTCGCAAGTTCACGCGGGCGGACTACCAGGTGTGTCAGATCGTTTCACTGTCTGAGCACGACCGGCAGCCAGACGTGTGTGACGCGCTCATCCGCACCGACGTCCGGCAGACCCAAGCGTGGATCATCGTCAACGTCGAGCGTTACCCAAATCAGCGGAGTGCCGTGATCGATCGCGTTTGAGCTACTCTGTAAATGATAATCGGCCGTTAACGCCGCCGGGCCGGGGACTTCATGGGCACTGGTGACACCCGTGTTGTAGTTTGCGCCATTGTTGTCGAACAAGGTGTAATCCGCCATCACCAGAATTGCACCGGTTTGACTGATGCCCACCGCTTGATTGGCGATGAGGTTGTTGGTCAGTGTGACCTGACTGCCTGAGCTGACGGACACACCGACGTCATCGCCCAGGTCGTTAGCGGCAATGGTGTTGTGCGCCAATTGTCCTGCGCTAGCCACGATGGCTACCCCACTGCCGGTCTGGCTGACGACGTTGTGGGCGACGATGTTGTTGGTCAGGGTAAAAGGTGTGCAATGATTGAGGCGCACTCCACCGCCTCGACTGCTGAGATCGCCCGTGGCTCGATTGGATTGAATCGTATTGCGGTCGATTGTGAGCTGGGTCTCTTCAGCATATAGACCCCCACCTAGCCCGATGCTGCCTGCGCCGCTCGTGTTGCCGCTGATCTCATTCCCGATGATCTGGGGCGCTCCCAGATAAATCCAGAGTCCACCACCCACGCCAGAGGCATTGCCGGGCGCACTGTTCGCCAGATTCTCAACGATCCGATTGTCGCGCAGCGTCACTACGCTGTTGGAGATCGCTACACCGCCGCCGTAACCCCAATCACTGACCGCCCCCAGCATCGCCAGGTTGCCGGTGATGACGTTGTCGTGCAGCAACCCGCCGCCGCCGTTGACGTAGACCCCGCCGCCAGCACCTTGATCGCTCGAGGAAGCAATGTTGTTGAAGACGGTGTTGTGCGCAACGGTCGCCTGGCTCTGATTCAAGTACAGGCCGCCGCCATCACCATAAACGCCATAGCTGGCGCGATTGTTGCCAAACACGTGATTGCCGCTCACGCGGGACGAGGCCGCTAAGTTGCTCAAATACAGACCACCGCCCAATCCGGCCTGACTGGTGGCCGCGGTGTTGGAGCGAAAGACGTTGTCGCGGATGGAGACCCGTGCGCCGTTGAAGTAGAGGCCACCGCCTGTGCTCGGCATACTAATGACGCCCGTGCCGAATAGAGCGCGATTGTCCTGGAAGAGATTACGCTCGATCGTGATGGGCGTGCTCGATCGGGCAAACAGACCACCGCCGTTGCAGAGCACGCCGGTACCGGCTGTGTTGGTCAAGATCAGGTTATCGGCAATGGTCGGGCTGCCATCCAGAATGTAGATCCCGCCGCCATCGCCTACCGTGCCGCCCTGATTATGCGCGATCGTGTTGAAGACCACGCGCGCGTCAGACTCGCGCAGCGCCACGCCGCCGCCCCAGCCCAGAATGGTGTTCGCTGCCTGGTTGTTGACAATCAGGTTGCCGCTGATGAGGGCGGTGGCCGGCGCATTGAAGAGGTAAATTCCGCCGCCACGGCCATAGGTGCTGCACCCATCGCAGCCGTTGTTGCCGCTGATGACGTTGTTGACAATCAGCGGCGAAGCATCATGGCTATAGATCCCGCCGCCTGCATCGTTTCGGTTAGGATCACCTGCGCTGTTGGGATCGCCGCGCAGGTCGCTGGCGCTGCCATTGACGATGCGCAGGCCTTCGAGGGTAGGTGCAGCTTTGCCGGTGATGTAAAACACGCGTCCTTTGCCTTCCGCATCCAGCACGGTGGGCCGCTTGATCGGATTGGAGATGAGCCAATCGGTAGTGGTATAACCGCCGCGGATGGTGATCGTTTTGCTGAGATAGACGCTTTGCGTCACACCCGCCCAGGCCTGGACCCCGGTATAGACGCCGGTCGCCACGCGGATTTCATCGCCGGAGTTGGATCGATTGACCGCCCACTGCACAGTGCGACAGGGTTTGGTGTTATCAGTGCACTGATTGATCACGGGCAGGGGACCGATGCCGGTGTTGTAGCCGCTGGTTGCGACATAGCGCAGCGTGGGTGCGGCGTGAGCGGTACTCAACAGCGAGAACAAGCTCAACATCATTCCCAAGCACCAGATAACGGTGCTGCCGAGGCGTTTGAGTTGTAACATTTTTTCTCCTTGGTGATCGCGTTGGGTTTGGCCGAAAAAGCCGACGTGTAACAGGCGGAGGCTGGGTGGGTCGTGCGGTCTACCCGGTCATATCTCGCTTCATTATCCTGCAAGCCTAGATTTGCTGCAAGATGATTCAGGTACTCGTTTTGGGAGACGCCGCTCGCCGATAGCCTTTACAAGAAATTTACATCTCCACCACACCCGCACAGCTTGTCACGTGCATCATGAAGCTGCGCGGCGCATGAATGATAGGGTGGCTTCCCCAGGCCGCCCGTGACAGGTATGGGGCGATTTATCCTACCGACTAAAAAGAGGAAGGAACCATGAACAGAAAAACTCGATTGCCGATTGCCGTTTCAAGTGTCCTGTTGGCTTTACTGATGATGTTGATCGTGGTGAGTGCGACATCCGCCTCGATCGAGGCGGTGGCGATCGACGGCACGCTCACCTTGCCCGGTGGAGCGCTGCCCGTCCCGACCGGCACGTATGCGATCCTCCTGAACCCCGCTCGATCCGAACATGGCCGAGCGCTGGTCGATGCCAATACTGGCGCGTTCAGCTTCGCCGGGCTCACGCCCGGTGTCTACCTGGTGCGCGGTGAACCTCCGGTCGGATCGCTCACCTACGCGCCCTCGCGCATTGTGCCGGTGCCCGTCATCACGGCCAATCTCACACTGCCGCCGCTGGCGCTGACGAATCCCAGCGTGACCGGCACGGTTTATGCGCCCGACGGTGTGACGCCGACAAATGCCTGGGTCAGCGTCTTCGACAATCATCTTCTGGTTGAGAAGCGCCTGACCCAGGCCGGCCAATTCGCCATCGGTGGACTGCCAACCGGCACGTACCAGTTGCAGGCTGAACCGCTGCCCGATCAGCCGTTCTGGTTTTCGCGCATGATCTCTGTGGCGTTGCAACCGTCGTCGCCACAGTACGTGACCGTGTCGCTGCGGGCCGTGCAGATCGCGGGTGTGACTAAAGAAGGACCGCATCCCGTTGCAGGCGCGCGCGTGCATGCCGTGACCATTCACGGTGCACATCGCGTCGATGTGACTGGCCCGCAGGGCCAGTTCGCCATTGGCGATCTGCCGTTGAACGAAGTCACCACCATCAAAGTTGAGCCGCCGATAGATCGGGGCGGGCTGCTGCCGCCGCCGATCAAGGTGATCACCACGCCCGATCTGAATATCACCTTGTTCTTCGGCGTGCCCGACAAGATCGTGCGCGGCCTGGTCAAGACCAATGTCAATGTGCCGGTGCACAACGCCGTGATCGAGGCGCACCGCGTCGATGCGTTGGGGCGTGACCTGACGTTGAGCGATGCAAACGGCGCGTATACACTGACGCTCTCGTCCGGCCTGTGGGCGGTGGATGTGCGCCCGCTGAGCACCACGCTGCCCGCGCACTGGTTCGAACCGAATCCGCCGCGCACGGTGCAGTTCGACGATACGCCGCTGCCCGAACGCAAGATCGTCAACTTCGTCGTGCTGACGGCCGATGCCACAGTCGCCGGATCGGTGCAGCTGCCTGCGGGTGGGGTACCGCCGTTCACCGTAACCGTCGCGCTGCACAACGATGAAGGTCTCGGCCTCACACAGCCGCTCGACCCCGGTGGTCACTTCTCCTTCATGGTGCCGCACGGCGTGTACAACCTGGATCTGCGCGTGGCGAGCTCATCGTTTGCCGCGCCGCCGTTGCCGCCCGTTCACGCGCGGCCGTTGACGACGACGAACCTGCCGCCCATCACGTTGATCCCGCGCGATGCCATCATCACCGGCACGCTGCGCGCTGAAGCGAGTAACCCGATCGCGGATGTGCCCATCATCGCGTGGAATCCGACGACGCATGCGTCCTTCTCCACCCGATCGGCTTCCGCTGGCGCCTATGTGATGAATGTCTATAGCGGCACGTGGTTTGTGCGGCCCGCCCCGCTGCCCGATCAAGCCTACATCTTCGACGACGATCCGGCCCTCGTGACGGTGAACGCGAATAGTGTTACGCGGGACATCGACTTCATGCTGCTCAACGCCGATGCGACGATCCATGGCGTGCTGCTCGATCCCGACGGGATGCCTGCCACTTCGACGTATGGCTTCGCCACGGCGCGCAACGCCGCTGTGCACAACGGCGCGCCGATCCGCAGCGGCGAGTTCGCGGTGCTGGTTCCCGCGGGGACGTACACCGTCTCGCTTCATCTGCCGGCGGGGCAACGTTTCATGTGGGACGGCGCTGCGCAAGCGGCGACTGTTGCAGCGGGTGAGACGACGACGGTCACGTTCACACTCGTCGAGAAGAACGCGTTGATTCGCGGTGCAGCCTACGACAAGCGCACCGACATCAGCGTCAACATCGACGGTCGCATCTGGGCGCGTGACGACGAGTTGTGGACCGGCACGGATCTGAAAGCAGGCGGTTACTACACGCTGCCCGTGCCCGCCGGCCTGTGGCGCGTCAACTATGAAATCGATCCGCTGGCAGATTACCTCAAAGCCGCCGGGCCGCGCAGCTATGGCCTGCAGGCTGGACAAGTGCAGAACGTGGGTCTGCCGTTGCTGAAGAAAGATGGCCTGCTCACCGGTACAGTCGTGTTGACCGACGGTCTTACTCCCGCGCGTGGCGCGATCGTGATCGCAGAAGGTCTTTCGCCAGAGATCAAGGATGTGGTGGTGCGTGCGCCCGTGCGCGATGATGGCCGCTTCTCGCTACAACTGCCCTCGGGCTTGTGGAATGTCCGGTCGAGCTTGGTGCATGATCCGCGCTTGATCAACCCGGCGGCGCGTGGCGTGTTCATTCCACGCAACGGATCGAACAGCGTGTTCCTGCAATATCGATCGCCCAATGCACAGATCATGGGCACGCTGGCGCTGGCGCAGGGTAACCTGCTGCCGGGCACGGTACACATCTACGGCTGGACAAGCGATGATGCTTTCAACACGACGATCGCTCCTTTGAGCGGCGCGTATCATTTGCCGGTGATCAGTGGGCGACTGTGGAATATCGTGGCGGTGTTTGAGACACCTAACCAGTACTGGTTCGCACGCGCGCAAGTTCCCGTGACCAGTGTGCTCTCCGTGAAGGACCTGGTGTTGCAAGGGCCGAACCTCAAGCCCGCGCCGGTCTCGGTGCTGCTCGATCCCGCGGAAGATCGGCTGATCGAACTGAGCGATGGCACGCGCATCTTCATCCCCGCGGGCGCGCTGCCCGCCGACGAGCGCGTGATCCTGCACATTACGCCGCTGGCGGCCGTGCCGCATCTCCGCAATGGCGCTGTGCTGGGCCTGGGTTATGCGTTTGAAGCCTACACGGAAAGCGGCGAGCCGATCACGGACAACTTCAACCAGGACGTCGTGATCACGTTCAAGTACAACCCGCTGGAGTTGATCGCGCGCGGCCTGAACCTCAATCGCTTGAAGCCCGCGTACTTCTCCACGACGACCAACAGTTGGACGCGGCCCGATAGCTATGTGGTGGACGAAGATCGGCACACCATCACCCTGCAGATCAACCACTTCACGTTGTTCGCGCTGGTGGGAGAAGAAGCGGGATATCAGGTGTTGTTGCCGATGGTGATAAAGTGATGCTTGATGCGTAAAACGTAAGAAAAGCCCCTCGGGTGCGTAGGATGTCCGAGGGGCTTTCTTAGGGTTCGATCATCTTGATTCGTTCTTTAATTCTTGGCGGCAGATTGTTGGTGAGCGAGAATCATGTCGCCATAGAGATAAACTAAGTTGCTCGTGATGATATGATCATCAGGGCACTCGCTGCAATACATCGCCAGTTGTGAGTAATGCAGCCCTGAACCTCCGTAAAACGCGTAGACGAATTCTGATTCACCATTTTCGCCGAATTCGATCACCTGCATGGATGTAACACCATAAAGGATCTCGACCTTTTCATCCTTAATAAGATGCGTGTCGCCTAAGCTGGCCCAATCACCAACGACCTTAAAGATCTGAATGTCTAATCGTTCCCAGATTTCATCAGTGGTGATTTCTTCCAGCGGGAACTGAGCCGCTGGATTCATGTCTGATGCTTCCTCGTAGATCGTTGTCCGCACAAGTTCTTCCGCACGTACCAAGGAAATGCGCTGCGCGGCTGCCCTATTTGTGGCGTGATTGCCGCAGGCCGAGACGAAGATTACTATGAGGAATCCTGTGCGGCAGAACCCTATCCTCTGTAACGCTGTTCCAGGGATCATTATTCCAGATGTTCAAGATCAGCCAAATCTTGCAGGCGTCCTACAGCTCGTTTGTTTTTCTTGAGATTGTCTAGATCGATGAAGTCTACCGACAACCCATCAATTTTAGTCTGAATCCGCTGGGGATAGCATGTGGCAAATTCAACACCGGGCAGCGTAGTGAAGAGCTCGATGCGGCTGGGTGGATTGCCAAACTGTACGATCTGATCGGGCGTGAGGAAATCGGCTGCTTGCAGGCCCAGTGAACCGAAGCCAAACTGGTCCAACGCCTTGACGATATTGGACGCATTGTCCGGGCTCAGTTCGATCCAGATGTCAATGTCTTTGGTATAACGCGGATGGCCATGCAGTGCAACTGCGTAGCCACCCACGACCAGATAGCGCACCTGATTAGCGTTTAACGATTGTATAAACTCTCTGAAGTCTTGGTTCAGCACCGTACCTCCAGTGATGATATTCCTGCCGGATTTCTTCCAGCGCAGCCAGACGCGTCTGATACGACTGTGTCTGCCAGTAGGCAAAGTCGTTGGTCTGCTGCCTAATATTCACTTTGGTGACGGTCTTGGCGATGCGTGTTTCCATGGCTCTATTGTACGTCAAGTTTAAGCAGAAGGGGAAACTCGGCCAGTGGGCAACACTAAGCAAGCAACTATGGCGTGAGGCCCATACCATGAGAAGGCCCCTCAAATGATCGCGGATCCGAGGGGCCTTTTTGCGCGTGTAGGTCAATGTTGAGGCTCAGACCTACGACAGTCTGAGCCTGATTTCGTCCAGGGTGGTTTTGGCATGGGGCGCCAGGTTGAAGAAGTGGGCCAGCTTTTCACAGGAGGCGTAATCGGGGCAATAGGCACAGTTGGTCATTTGGCGCGAGACACTGCAGGCGCGGACGGGACACTCTGAACAGTAACCGCCCAAGCGGCCAGACGAGGTGCAGCCATCGCAGGTGACGGCCGCGATGGGCATGTCCGGTGAGTTGTATTCCTGTCGCCACTTGACCAGCAAGCGTTGCTGGGCGGCTTCATCTTTGGTTTGTGTCGCAATGTAGGCTTCGCATTTGGCGCAGTCGAGACCACAGAAGGCAATCAGCGGATTCATGGAGTGCTCCTTAGTTAAGGTGTTCCAGTGCTCTGCCCGGATTCACTGGATA
>JAUQXC010000213.1 GCA_030834825.1 Thermoflexales bacterium | reverse complement strand
GTACTGCCACCCTTCGTGAAGTCGCGGCTGGCCATCGAGGCCGGGGTGGCGCAAGGTTGGCACAAATACGTGGGCGATCACGGCAAGATCATGAGCATCGAGCGCTTTGGCGCGTCGGCGCCGTATCCGGTGTTGGCGGAGAAATTCGGTTTCACGGTGGATGCCGTGGTCACCGTCAGCCGGCAGATGCGGGGTGACGTTACGCAGAAGTTGTAACGGATTTTTCTTCAACGGATGAACGAACCGATAAGCGGATATCAACGGATTGAAACGGAAGCCCGCCGTGAGCAATTGTTCATGGCGGGCTTTGTTTGACGCAGAGAGTGTTACTGCTTATAATCTCAGCAGATGACGGGCCCATAGCTCAAAGGTTAGAGCAGCGCTCTCATAAAGCGTTGGTTGCCGGTTCGACCCCAGCTGGGCCCACTAGCACGACTCGCTGATAGTCAGCGAGTCGTTGCGCTTTTAGCGTGCGCTTTTTAGCGCAGGATCAAGCGGGGGTTGCAACAGCATGGTGCGGATGGGGACCGACATCTCGAGGCCTTCACGCTGTGCCAGATCCTTAATCATTTGAGTCAACTGTGTTTGAAGATCGGTCGTGTCCGTTGTCCGCCAGTCGAACCAGAACCGGCAGACCAGGCGAGTCGCATTCTCGTCAAATCCCTCAAATGAGACTTGCGGCGCCGGATCGGCCAGGACGCCCGGTGTAGCCGCGACGGCTTCACTCAGGACACGATAAGCCTGCGCTAAGTCAGTTCCCGCGGCCACACCCGTAGTCACGGTTACACGGCGCTGCGAGTAATACGACCAGTTGGTGATGGCTTCGTTGTACACATGTCGATTGGGAATCAGCACGTGCAGCCCGTCAAAGGTCTTGAGGTTCGTGGTACGGATGGCGACTTTGGCCACAGTGCCCGTGACGTCGCCCACCTTGATAACATCGCCAACTGTGAAGGGCCGTTGAATGAGCAGCAACACACCGGTGATGGCGTTCTCGATCGTGTCTTTGAGCGCCAGGCCAACCGCCAGACCGGTCAGGCCCAGTGTGGCAACCAACGCAGCAATGTCCACCCCCACTGTCGCCAGCGCTGTCAAAAGCGCCAGCGTTATGCCGGCAATGACAATCACCCGTGCCAGGGCATGTTCCACGGTAACCCCGCCCGGCGTGCGCCGCACCATGCGCACCACCAGGCGCTGGATCAGCCACGTCACCAGGCAACCCACAGCAAACACCAAGAGACCCAGCACCAGCCGCAACAATAACAGGGGCGCTGCCGCCAGAGCGTTCTTCACCTGCTGCGCAATTTCAAGATCCATCTACTTACGTCCCTGTTTGAACAGCTGCAGCCATTCGTTCACTTCGGATTGGGTCAAGCCGCTGTCCTTCGCCGTCGGCGGTTCCGCCGAGGCGTCGCGTTGGGGCGGCGGTCCCATCCTTTTGGCGAATTCGGCCGAGCTCCACACATTCATTTTGCGTTGTTGCGCGGCCTGCTGCACTTCTCGATCGGATGAGACCACCACCCAATCGCCTGCTTTCTTCAGTTCGCGGATGCGCTCCATTAGGATCCGATCGGCGATCGTATGCGAACCCGCAAAGAGGGCGGTCACGCCTCCGCCCGATAGCTCTTTCGACTTCCCACCAGGATTACCCGAATCGAACACCACCACAATCCGCGCTTGCTTGCGCGCCGCATACTTGCGCAGCATCACGATGAGCTTCTGCTCGTCGTTGGGATCGGCCAGCGACAGCCCTGACGTCTGCCCGATGAGGTTGTGACCGTCGATGAGAAGTTTTTGCATGATTAGCCAATAGACTTCGGAAGTTTTTGCGAAGCACCCCGCAGCGGAGCGGAGTGAGCCAAACTTCCGAAGTCTGGTTTACCCCGGCAATTTCTGCAAATTCGCGAAGCTGGCCAGCAGGCGCTTGATGCCCGCTTTCTTGAAGGCCACCGTCACCTCCTCGTCGTTGCGATCCACCCGGCTTTCGATGACAATGCCTTCGCCGAACGTGCCATGCTTGACACGCTGCCCGGCGCGGAATTGCAGCTCGCGCGTGGGAGCCGGGGCCGATCGGGCGGGCTTGCTCACCGGAGTGTCCCAGGTCGCCGCCCGAATCGCGGCGGCCTCCCTCGGTCGCACATCGGCAAACGAAGCCGAGCCGCTGACCAGCGCTTTGGGAATATCGCTCAGGAAACGCGAGGGCGTGGCGACATCGCTGCTGCCCCACATTGAGCGGCGGAATGCGTAAGACAGGAAGACGCGATCCTTGGCGCGCGTGATGCCCACGTAACACAGACGGCGCTCCTCCGCCATCTCGTCGGGATCTTCCAGCGAGCGCGAATGTGGCAGCAAGCCTTCTTCCATGCCGGTGATGAAAACGTTGGGGAACTCCAGACCCTTCGCCGCGTGCAGCGTCATTAAGACCGGTGCATCCACTTGTTCCTTCAACGAATCGACGTCGGCCACCAACGCTACGTCTTCCAAAAAGTGCGCCAGCGGATCATCGCCCAGCGCCTGCGTGTAATCGGATGCGACGTTGCGCAGTTCCTTGATGTTGTCCCAACGATCGCGGCCTTCGTCGGTGCCGTCATTGACGTACTTGAAATAGCCGGAATCACGCAGCACCAGATCCATGAGTTCGGCCACGCTGCGGGCGCGCTGCGGCGAATCAATCCAGCGATCGATCAACTGCGCGAAACCAAGTAAGGCTTGCTTCGCCCGGGCGGTCAGGCCGGGCACGGCTCCATCGAGATTAGGTGCATCATGGATGAGTTGATACGGCGAATGACCGCCGCGGCGTGAGGCCTCGTCGAGCACCTCCAGCGTCTTCGCGCCGATGCCGCGCGTGGGCACAT
>JAUQXC010000212.1 GCA_030834825.1 Thermoflexales bacterium | reverse complement strand
GCTTTGTTGCTGCGATCGCTGTCAGGGTAGGTGATGGGCCATTGACGTTTGACCCCGCCTGAGCTGGTGCACATGCGGCTAAAGTGAACGCCACTAAAACGAGAACGAGTTGAACCGTGGTTGAACGAAACATCTGTGTGCCTCCCTATGGCATTGAGTTACATGAGATTAACGCCTGCCATTGCGGAGAAGTTCCCAGCGGGTGGCAGAGAACACGTTAGAGTGCTGTCAAGCCTGTGCGAAGGCACACTCACATAATGCCATGGCCGCGATCAACGATCGAGGCCATCTCCCGAAAGGATGGATTGATCGTTGTGATCATTATCTTGAAGCCGGTTTCCTTGACTGAAATTGTTTGGCTGGGTATAGTGTGCCCAGCTAAATGCAACTACAGAGCCAAACAAGGAGACGCCAGTGAATCACACTGACTATGACGTGATCATCATCGGTTCCGGTGCGGGCGGCCTGGCCGCTGCCGTTCCGCTGGCGCAAGCGGGCCAGCGGGTGCTGGTCTGCGAGCAACACGAAGTGCCGGGCGGTTGGACGCACTCGTTCACGCTGCAAGGGTATCGTTTCAGTCCCGGCGTGCACTACATCGGCGAGGTGCAGCCCGGCGGATCACTACGTTGGGTCTATGAAGGGTTGGGCGTTTCGCAAGACTTGGAATTCTGCGAACTCAATCCTGACGGCTACGACCACATTTTCATCGGCCAAGAGCGCTTCGATTTTCCGAAGGGTAAAGAGAACCTCGCCATCCGCTTGAAGGATCGCTTCCCGAAAGAGGCTTCTGGCATTGATGGTTACTTGAACACGGCCATCGAGTTAATGAAGGGCGCCAGCTTGCTGGGCCAGGATAACCGCCTGGATCAAATCGCCAGCGCGATCAGTCACGCCGGATCATTGCTGCGCTGGTTCACGCGCACCGGCCAGGAATTGATCGATCACTACATTTCTGATCCGGTGTTGAAGGGTGTGCTGGCGGGACAGTCTGGCGATCACGGTCTGCCACCGTCACAGGTCTCGGCGTTCTTTCAGGCGGGCATCACGCAACACTACCTCAACGGCGGATACTACCCGCGCGGCGGCGGCTTCGCGATCCCGCGCGCTTTTGTGCGAGCCTTGAAACGAGCCGGGGGTGAGATTCGTTTGAACACGCTGGTCGATCGCATCTTGATCGAGAATGGCAAAGCTAGCGGGGTGCGGTTGGCCGATGGGACCGAATTCCGATCGCGCTACGTGATCAGCAACGCTGATCCCGAAGTGACGTTCGGGCAGTTGATCGGACGCGAGCACCTTAGCAACCGCCTCCGGCGCAAGCTCGACGGCGTAAAATATTCCGGTTCGGCATTGAGCCTGTTCTTCGCCGTCGATATGGATCTGCGCGCGGCGGGGTTGGATTCCGGTAACAACTGGTTCTACGATCGGGCCGATGTCGATGGTGTGTATCAATTGGGCTTGACCGACTATGCTTTAACCGCCGCCACGCCGCCGGGGATGTTCCTCACCGTGACCACCTTGAAAGATCCATCGAAGATGCATCACGGTCATCACACTTGCGAAGCATTTGTGTTTGTCGGTTATGAGCCGTTCCAGAAATGGGCGCAGGAGCGGTCGGGTGAACACGCCGCCGACTACGCCGCGTTGAAAGAAGATCTGGCTTGGCGCCTATTCCAGGCGTTGGATCAGCGCGTGCCGGGACTCAGTCAGCACGTCGTCTTTTGGAGTCTGGCGACGCCGCTGACCAACGAGCATTACATCAATGCGACGCGCGGCAACTTATACGGCATCGAGAAGAGCCGCAAGCAAGTCGGGCCGTGGGCGTTTCCAGTGCAATCGGAAATTGAAGGCTTGTTGATGTGCGGGTCGAGCACGGAGTCGCACGGTGTGGCGGGCGTCACCGGATCGGGCCTGACCGCGGCGCGCACGATCTTGAAGTGCCACACCTCGGAATTGCTTACACAGCACGGACCTGAACTGCGCATCTATCCTTCGGAAGACATCACGCGGTGGCCGCTGGAGTTGCAGGAACGGATCGCGCGTGGCGAGGAGATAACGAAAACACCGTAGACCGCCCGTCTACGGTTGTTGGCAAAGTTGCGGGGGCTGGATTCGAACCAGCGACCTCCGGGTTATGAGAGGGTCTCGGCACGAATCTACTTTTGACCAGCGAGTCAGGCATTTTAGGCTAGTACTACTTTGTCAGTTTGATGCGGTACACTTGGGCGCATGGACAAATCGCCAACACTCCCCCATGCCCCTAGTGAACCGTTACCGGAATTGGATGAATTCCTGAAGCCGTTTCAGGCGTTGTTTCGGCGGCGCGAGAGCCAAACAGCGATGGAATGGAACGGTACTTGACCGGGTTGTTGACCGAGCATCCCACCCAGAATTGCGACACGCTGGCCGACATCGTGCCTGGCACGAATGAGCAGCAATTGCAAGGTCTGTTGACCCAGATGATCTGGGACGAGACCGCCCTGAATCAGCGGCGGGTGCAGATCATGCGTGTGTAGCCCACGGAAGGCGATGGTGTGCTGATCATTGATGACACGGGCTTGTCGGCGCAGGTGCCGGACGCCGTCACATTTCAAACTAAACCCGCGATTGGGCTGGACTTGATTGATCAAGCCAACGCCTGGGGCGTGCGCCACGCCTGTGTGGTTGCAGACGCCGGCTAGGGCGATGATCCCGTGTTTTTGAATGGTTTGGAAGCGCATGGCGAACGCTCTGTGGTGGCAGTGCGCGCCAATTTCAGCGTGGTCGTGTCGCGGCAGGCCACCGCGGAGATCGAACGAGTGGATGCGTGGTTGATGTGCCTGCCCCGCTGGCACTGGTAGACCATCCGCTGGCGCGAAGGCAGTCAGGGCTGGTTGCGGGCCAAGTTCGTGAGTGTGCGGTGTTGGCGCGTCGATGGCGATGGCACCCGCC
>JAUQXC010000211.1 GCA_030834825.1 Thermoflexales bacterium | reverse complement strand
CGATTGAAAATAGGCATCACCATCCAACAGATATAGAACAGGATAGCATTGTTTTTTATTGCCTTCGTCATAGGAATTTGGCAGATACACCCAATAAGGTCGCTCCTCGTTGAGAACTTTTGAGCGCATGGAATACTTCTTCCCAATATTGATGTCCTGGTCTTTTTTCTTGCTTTTGTCTGTGATGGTCATCATTCTCTCCAGATTGCAGTGAAATGGAATACAAATATATCCTGTCTGCCCAACGGCCTCGGCGTCAGCCGCCGCCACCAACACGATCGACAACCGTCAAAACTGATGCCCAACTTCGGCAGCTGGGCGGGTCGGACCGCTTTGTCAATAGGCAATCCACGCGACAGACGCACGATCATACCGGTGCCAAGCAAGTAATAACTTGGCCGGTGGAACTCAAACGTCGCGATGAGCCCACACGTGCACCACACGCAACCGCCTGCGGTGCAGTGCAGGTGTCATCTATTGGCGCTCAAGTGCCACGGCTGAATGGTATTATCACACAACTACGCACGCAGGGCGAGTCGCCGCGTGCGATTTTGGAGGTGAACGGCTTCGTCATAAGCTTGATGACTTTGCCAACATTTCCAGACGATGGCTAACCACCGGTTCGCTAAACAGCGATAGGCGTGACTATTCGAGCGCGCATGTTCCCGCACATGGTGCCCGTACATGGTGGCCCAGCTGGATGTGGCGAGAGACGCTCTGGCCCACTGCTGCGCAATCTGTCGAAACTCAGGATCACAGGCTTGACGAAAATGAACCCGCCGCCCTTTGCCACTTTGCTCGGTGAGGGGGCAAGTGCCCGCGAGACATTGAACACTTGACGGATCGGGAAAGCGCGCCCGATCGTCGCCAAACTTGGCCAGCAACGCCGGAGCGAGAAAGTCACCCGCGCCGGGCACAGACGCAAAGATCTCATGGTCTGGGTGTTGCTGAAACAACTCTTGCAAGGAAGCGATCTCCGTTTTCTTGTGTTCACTTGCCGCCAGGAGATGCTGCGCCAACCAGATCGCTTCTTCCGCAGACGCAACAACGGTCGTGGCACGGGCAATGGGATAACGCGTTTGGAGACGCCCCTAGGCTGCGGACAACACGTGGTCTGACTGACGATAACGATGGGCTCGTGCAAACTCACCGAACGCTGGCCGGGTTAGGGCTGCCGCGGCTTGAGGCGTTGGAAAAGCCTGCAAAAACAGTAAAGAAATGGGGCTGGCCGGATCATGAAAGCCGTGCAAGGCCGCTGGAGAGTAGCGGGTCAGCACGGCCCGGAGACGGTTGCTATAGCGCCGGAGCTCTTTAGTGAGGAAGTTCAAGCGCCTAACCTTCGCCCGCAATTGCCGGACAATCACTCCGTCCGGCCGCCCCGGGTGCAAGGTCGCGGGATCGGTGCGCAGCACATCCGCGATGACCCACGCATCGCTCTGATCCGTGTGAGCATTGGTCTGCCGGTAGCGGCGTCGCGCGCCTTTAATCGCACCGGGAGGAATCCCGAACACTTGGGAGTAACCTTGTTCCCACAGGAAGTCGATCAGCAACGTATGGGCGGTCTCCAGGCCAATCCAACACTCAGCGCGACTTACCCCTAACGGCTGACCCGCTTGGTCGAGTTGTGTCAATCCGTCGAAGGTATGAGGAATGCTCAGGCGGTTCAACACCTGACCCCGTTCATTGAGCCAACACGCATCGTGGTGGGTGTGGCTCCAGTCAATCCCGAGAAAGACTTCCATCGCGCCTCCTAAAAGTGACTGTGAAACCGAGGCGCTGTCGGCGGACGCGGTGACAGTCTTCCTGTTAAAGCCTTGGCGAGGCAGACCGCTTTGGACGCTACCACCGCTTAGCCTGGGGTGACGGTCCGACCGGAGCGCTCAAAGCGCAGCTGCAAGCAGGTCATCAGTCCCCAGGCAGAAGACCGACAGGCCAGGCCAACTCGATGACACCTGCACTGCACCGCAGGCGGTTGTGTGCGGTGCACGTGTGGGCTCATCGATTCAAGCCTGATTCTGCCGCCTTCCTTCAAGATTGTACAGTAACAGGCTGCACGCCGTGTTGGGCGCATTCACCCGAGCGTATGCTCACGAACTTACAGTCTTGCCAAAGTCCTTAGGAGCAGAGTAATATGCATCGAAACGAGAGCGACCTTCCGGTAGGGGATCTTGGATTGGATGCTGTTCAATTCGCGTCTCTTCAGTCTTCCATTCCACTCTGTCGTCCCCACCAATGCGAATAGCCTCCGCGATAAAGGCCTCAATGTCAATTGAGCCAGTCCCATCCTCGTTCGCTTTCATGATGGCATCGGTCACTGGTACAGCAATGTATGCATCTTCATAGATCACGCGGCGTAGACGCAGTGCGATCGAGTATGTTCTTTGTTCCTCGCTCATAAGATAATCTCCTGCTTGGAAGTCGAGATACTCTGCGTTGTTTTTCGGTAACTCACAATATGCTCTTCTAGAACCCTGTCACGTTCTGCGGTAGTGCGCCTAACGATTCGCGTCAGCCGCCCGCCACCGACCTGATCGACAACCACCAAAATTGATGCCTAACTTTGGCAGCTGGGCGGGTCGGCTGCACGCCGTGTTGGGCCGCGCTAGAAGCGTTGACTATTTTTACTACCATTCATCGGCATAGTAGATTACTTCCTGGCGTTGTGTACTAATCGCCAATCCATAGGTGTATCCATGATTCCAGTCTACGGGATTTGTTTTGTATGGTTTTCCGCCCAAGATCAAGATTTGAAAGTCTTGAGGTAAGTGTCGAGGTATTTGCCTCTCGTCGTAAAAGGATGTTATCGGAATGTCATTACCAAACACCATCTCGCTACCTGAGTGAACTCTTTTAGCGAGGGGAAGATACCGATCTAGCAAGGTCGCGATCTCGTCGGCGGGTAGCTTGCATCGTAACTGCAATCTGGAACCAGCTTGCAGGAAGCCGGGCTCATAGTACAGCTTTACTTCTCT
>JAUQXC010000210.1 GCA_030834825.1 Thermoflexales bacterium | reverse complement strand
CTGATAACGGGCCATGAGTTTCTCGCTTTCCTTTCAAACTTGCGGTAGACTATAATCACTTTCCACGGAGTGTCAAGCCATGCGTGTGATTTTCTTCGGCACACTCTGCGCCTTTTCCACTTCGCCACTGCGCCTGTTGATCGAGGCCGGTCACGAAATACGTGCGGTCGTGATCCCAGCCCGGCGCACCAGCGGCGACCGCCCGCTGGTACCCCACAGCCCAGCGCCGCCGGCCTCCATTCCCATGGCCGACGCAACGACTCCGCTGTCGATCGTCTCGCTAGCCCGGGAACACCGGCTGCCGGTTTATCAAATCCAGCGGCTCGCTGACGCAGAAACACTCGACGCGCTGACTCAGCTACACGCCGACATCGCCTGTGTGGCCTGTTTTTCCAAACGCATCCCCGCGGCACTACTCACCGTACCCCGCTGGGGATTCTTGAACATTCATCCTTCGCTGCTGCCGCACTATCGCGGACCCTATCCATTGTTTTGGATGTTCCAGCAAGGCGAGCGGCGTTTTGGCGTGACCATCCATTTCATGGATGAACAACTCGATACCGGTGACATCAGCGCCCAGGCAGAAGTTGATCTACCCGACGGCCTCCCTGGTGAGGAAGCCGACAACACTCTCTCACAATATGGCGCGGAGCTGCTGCGGGATGTGCTGTCGCAATTGGAAACAGGCCGTCTGACTCGACGCGCACAACCGCCAGGCGGCAGTTATTTTTCCGCGCCGCAAACATCGGACTTCGTGATTGATCCAACGTGGTCGGCGCAACGAGCGTTCAACTTCATGCGCGGCACCAACGATTGGCTGCGATCGTATCCAATCGAAGTGGCCGGTCACCGCTTCAAACTCAAGCAGGCATTATTCTACGCCGGCCATGAAATCCTCGATCGACCTTATCGGCTCTGGGGTGATCAGATCGACATTCAGTTCTCGCCCGGGGTCTTGCGCGCGCTGCTCGAGTAGAACCTCCCGGCGGGTTAAAACCTCCGGGAGGATTCTTGCGTCAGGTATACTTGGTAAAGATCTTATCTCAGAGGGAGAAATTCATGAACAACGAAGAACTGCATCCTCATCCCACCCGTGTGGCCATCGTCGGCACGGGCAACGTCGGCGCAACATTTGCCTATGCGCTGGCTCAAAGCGGCCTGGCTTCGGAAATCGTCTTGATCGATGTGGATCACACGCGTGCCGAAGGCGAAGCGATGGACCTGAATCACGCGGTGCCCTTCTTTTCACCGTGCCGCATCTGGGCGGGGGACTACGCCGATTGCGCCGGAGCCGCCGTGACTGTCATCACGGCCGGCGCGAATCAGAAGCCCGGCGAGACACGGCTCGATCTCGTGAGGAAAAATACGGGCATCTTCAAGCAGATCATTCCGCAGGTGGCACAGCACAATCCCAACGGCATTATTCTGATCGCTACCAATCCGGTGGATGTCCTTTCCTATGCCGCATGGAAAATTTCGGGAATGCCACACGAGCGCATCATCGGGTCCGGCACCATTCTGGACACGGCGCGCTTCCGCTACTTGTTAAGCGAGCACTTCGGCGTCGATCCGCGCAGCGTGCATGCGTACATCATCGGCGAGCACGGCGATAGCGAGGTGCCGGTCTGGTCACTGGCCAACATCGCCGGGATGCGCTTGAGTGATTTCTGCTGCCTGCAGGACGTGCAGTACGATCGCGCCAAGATGGAGGAGATTTTCAGGCAGACCCGCGATGCCGCTTACGAGATCATTCAACGCAAGAGTGCCACATTCTACGCCATCGGCGCGGGGCTGGTGCGCATCGTCGAGGCGATCCTGCGCGATCAACGCACGGTACTGCCTGTCTCGATCCTGATTGACAAATACTACGGCATTGAAGAGGTGTACCTGAGTTTGCCCACCATCATCGATCGAGGCGGCGTGGAAGGGGTGCTGCGGCTCGATCTGGCAGAAGACGAGATCGTGGGACTGCGCAAATCGGCGGAGGTGCTGAAGAGCACCATCGCACAGCTGGAACTGTAAAATCCCTCTTGACTTTGACGTTACGTCATAGCTTATACTCTGTGCCATGAGCAAACGCCACACCTACACCGTGAAACAGTTGGCTCGTATGGCCGGGATCAGCGTCCGGACGCTGCACCATTACGACCACATCAGTCTGCTGAAACCGTCGGCTCGAACTGCAGCGGGCTATCGTTTGTATGGTGAAGCCGATCTCCTGCGACTGCAACAAATCCTGTTCTTCAAGGAGCTCGCTTTTCCGCTGGCAGACATTCAGGCCATCCTGGACGAACCCGGGTTCGATCAGGTGCAGGCGCTGCGCGATCACCGGCAGATGTTGCAGCAGGAGGCCGATCGGCTGGAGCGGTTGCTCAAGACCATCGAGAAAACGATCTCGAGATTAACGGAGGATAACATGACAATGACGCCATCCATGACGGATGAGGAACTCTACGAAGGGTTCACACCTGAGCAAATCGAGCGGTACACGCGCGAGGCAAACGAGCTCTATGATCCCCAGAGCGTGGCCGAAGCGAATCGCCGCGTGCGTCAGATGACCAAGGCCCAGTGGCAGGCCGTGAAGGCCGAGGGCGGAGCGGTGGCGCGGCAGTTGGCCGAGCTGATGGACAAGCAGCCGGGCGATGCGGCGGTGCAAGCCGCCATCGCCCGGCACTATGCCTGGGTGGACAACTTCTGGCATCCCACGGCAGAGTCGTATCGCGGCCTGGGTCAAGGCTATGCGGAGCATCCTGAGTTCCGTGCGTTTTACGAGAAGTATCGGCCCGGGTTGGCCGACTTCATGTGTGCGGCAATGACGTACTACGCCGATCACACGTTGGCCGAATAAGGTCAAAGTTTTTCGATTACACACAAGGTCCCGATCGGGCTACGGCTCGATCGGGGCACTGTTTTTGTGCTGCCTTGATTCCGGCACATCTGATCACCGCCCACCCTCAGTGTGTTTGACACGCATTCATTCCAGTGTACACTCCCAGCTAATCTACTCTGAGGAGATTCGGCATGAAACCTGCACGTTATCTTATGCTGGCTCTGATTCCGATCTTCTTACTCGCCACCAGCTGTCCACTCCTTAACCTTTGGAGCGAACGACCCCAACCAGTCAACAACATCACGCCCAGCGCCGTCCCCTGTATCGTGCTGACGGGGAGCGCCTTTACCCTCCCATCATCACAGGACGCCCAGGTGAAACGGCTCGACCGGGCGAGTCCCTCACGATCACGTTTACGGGCGGCCACCTGGTGCTCCCCAAATGTGAAAAGCGGGATGGCAAGGAATACTATCAGTATCCCACCATGAAGCAGTTGTCCGAGACCCTGCGGACGACCATCGTCCAACTGGATGGAAAGGAATTAACCTCCGTCCGCTGCGGGCACGAATGCCAGATCAGTTTTGCACTTCCGGCCGCTATTCAGGCAGGAAAGCATACGCTCACCATCCTGCCGGGTGGCTGGAGATTTGATCCGAGAGACACGACCTTCACGATCAACGTGACCCAGCCGGAGTCGTTGCGCCAACTGCCAGGCAAGTGATTGTGTCTAATATGCCGGACAGCGTCCGGATCTCACGTATAATGGCGCGGCCCGGTGCGTTGAGATCTTCCGCCTCCACGATCGCGATTGCATCGTACGATCCAAAGGTCAAATCGGCCACGACGACACCCTTCACCCGGCGCATCACCTCCACCACGTTGGCCGTTTCCATCTTTTGAGTTTTGACCAACACATGGGCCTTCATGCTGCATCCTCCTGAGATTGGGTTTTTGAAGTGGGCAACTTTCCCAATCGATGGCTGACACACGTGACGAGCACTTAGGTGCTTGAGTTAAACGCTTCAACTGTTGTACTTTGCCACACCCCAAGTGAAACACATTCACTTGGGGTGTGGTGCCGCTTAGCGCGATGCGATACAATTCTAATGCATCTGGGCAACACATAGGGAGGGTTTGGTTGGGTTGTTTTAGAGCGAACCGTATCGTTCGGCCATACCCAGGCTGACATTCTATCTCAATCGTGCGGGCAAAAAGCTCAGCCAGGAACGGCGTGACAAGTTGGAAGCAGCCAAAGATGAGTTGCGGGCTTTAGGGCACAGCCTGGATATGGCGCGGCATAACTTCTTCGCGCACGAAGGGTCTGATGGCGCTTCAGTGGAAGATCGTTTGAACCGCCAGGGATACGCGTGGAACTTTTATGCTGAAGACCTGGCGTGTGGCTAGGCCAGTCCTGGCGCCACAGTGCAGGGTTGGTTGAATAGTCCCACACACCGCGATAATTTGCTGACGGATAAAGCACAACATATCGGTGTAGGCTATGTGGGTGATCAAGGCGGCGATTGCCGCACTTACTGGACGGCTGACTTCGCCGCCGGACGCTAACAGGAAACAACTTAAGGAGGAGGAGGCAACGTGCCGCAACGACTTCAATTTTGGGATATGTGGTATCCGCAGGCAGGGGCCACGGGCGTGGCCTTTGCCCGGGGCCGCCTAGAAACAACTTCTGTCCTGCTCGTCCACGCTCCACCGCCTGTGCTGACGGTAGAAATCCGCAGCGAAGCAGGTTCACGCCTGGCTTACGGCGCAAATCTGCCACAGACCGCCGATCGGCCGATCGCGCGCTTAACCCGCCACGGCAAGAAAATTGCGCGCGAAGACATTTGGCCGACACAAAGAGATTTAAAGCAGCTGGTCATCTTGCCGGGTGGCGAAGTGGGCCAGTTGTTGTCCTGGTGGAATGCCGCCGACGGCAGCGAATGGCGTTGGCAGGTGGAATTTTATAATCACCCTTAGGCACATAGTCCGCAGCACCTCAACAACGAACTGCCCCGATCGATGCGATCGATCGGGGCAGTTATTTTTCCTTTTGAAGCCAGGTGGGACTTACACTCTAACCGCTGTGTTACGCCGCCTTGGCGGGTTTCTGTGCGGCATCGGCCGCAGCCGCGACGGTGGCGGGTTTCCGCAAATAGATAA
>JAUQXC010000209.1 GCA_030834825.1 Thermoflexales bacterium | reverse complement strand
ACCGCGGCACCACGTCCAGTTGATTCAGCTCAGCCTCCAGCGCTTTCCACATCATGGCCCGATCGGCCATGTTTTCGCCCAATCCGAGATAAACCGGGAAACCGCCGCCACTCTGAAACTCCAGACCGCGCTCCACGGTGTATTTGTATTGGCGCACGTTGGGCAGCGCCTGCGCCACGGCGATGGCGGCCTTCACAATGCGTTGATCGGTCTCCTTGCCAGGCAGCAACGCCGGACCCTGCGCCGCATCGATCGTGATCAATTGCAAACCCGCCTCCGTGTGCGCAGCAAAGGCCATGCCATCATCCGCAATCCACGTCACCGCGCCGCCAAAGCGCCACGCCACGCTGGGCTGGCGTTCCTGCACCTTGATCACACAACGATTGGGCAGCTGGCAATCCACGCGCGCGCTCTTGATCGACGGGATGCCGGTGGCGATGCGCGCGCTGGCCGCGCTGTGATTGACCCAGAACATATGCTGGCCGCCAATCTCGCTAATCTGCACGATCTCCTGAGCGGGCGTGAGTGTATTCCCTGTAATGTTGATGCGCGTCACATAGAACGTATCGCTTAGCCAGACATACAAGATCGCAAACACAACGAGCACGGCCAGCAGGCCGAACGCGATCCACTTGACGTTAAAGCGGCGGATGTGGAACCGCGGCCGGGCCTTCAGGGTACCTGCCAGGTCAATCGAATCGTAACGGCGATAGCGTTTGGGTTTTGCTTGCGAGCGTACTTTCATGTCGTCCTCGCTTACGTCCAGCCCTGCAATCTTACAAGCCTTACGACGCCGTGAAATAACAGTTGCGTTACAACTCGCTTACCGATCATAGTCCGCCGACGACCGCTGTTTGTCGGCATGCCGTTCCACCGCCAGTTGAATCAACCGGTCGATCAGTTCACTGTAGGGCACACCGCTCGCTTCCCACAGTTTGGGATACATGCTGATGCGGGTGAACCCCGGAATGGTATTGACCTCACTCAAATACAACTCGTCCGTCTGGCGCGACAACAAGAAGTCCACCCGCGCCATGCCCGCGCAGTCCAAGGCCAGAAACGCCTGAATCGACAGCTCGCGCACACGTTGGGTCAACGCCGGATCGATCGGGGCCGGGATCAGCAATTGCGACGAGTCGTCCAGATACTTCGCCTCATAATCGTAGAACTCGTGGCCCGGCACGATCTCACCCGGCAGCGATGCCAGGGGATCGTCATTACCGAGCACGCTGCACTCGATCTCGCGCGCGTCCGGGACGGCGTACTCCACCAAAATCTTGCGATCATACCGCGCGGCCTCGTGTAGGGCCTGCGTCAATTCAGCCGCGGCATGCGCTTTGTTCACGCCGACGCTCGAGCCCATGTTGGCAGGCTTCACAAAACAAGGATAACCAAGTTCCCGTTCCACAACCTCGACCACGCGCTCGGGTGTGAGTTCCCACTCATGCCGTTTGACCACCACATACCTGGGTGTGGGCAAAGCGTGGCTGCGGAACAGATCCTTCATCACCGCTTTGTCCATGCCCACCGCGCTCGCTAGGACGCCCGCGCCCACGTAGGGAATATCCGCCAGTTCCAGCAGACCCTGCATGGTGCCATCTTCGCCGAACGGACCGTGCAGCACCGGGAAGATCACGTCGACATCCGGCAGGCTGGCCGCGTGGCTGCCGGGAATGACTTCGCGTCCCGCCGACAGATCGTCGACGATCTGATAGCCTGACTCCAACAATTGGGGCAGCGAAGTCTGTCCGCCGGTCAGGGCCAGCAGCGGATCGCCGCGCAGGAGCCATTGGCCCTCTTTGCTGATGCCGATGGGCACCACGTCATATTTGTTCTTGTCGAGCGCCCGCATCACGTTCTGCGCGGAATTCAGCGAGACTTCATGCTCTGCCGATTTGCCGCCGAAGATGACGCCCACTCTGAGTCGTTTTGTCATGTAGTCGCTAGTCCAATAGTTAATCAGTTAATCAGCGATCAGTTGTTCGGTGATCGCTCGATCGATCAGTCGCCTCGTCACCCTGTTACCCCGTCATCTTGTCTTCTTGTCGCTCCGTCCCTCATTCCCTCAATCCCACTCGCCCAGCAGTTCAATCTCCAATTCCAGCTCAATCCCAAACTTCTCTTTCACGCGCTGCTGTGTCACATCGATGAGCGCTTTCACCTCGCTCGCCGTGGCCTGACCGTGATTCACAAAAAAGTTCGCATGCACTGTCGAGATTTCCGCATCGCCCACGCGCGTCCCCTTCAGCCCGCATTGATCGATCAAGCGGCCGGCCGCCTCGCCTGGCGGATTTTTGAACATCGATCCCAGGCTGGCCCCCGGCGGCTGGGTGCGGCGGCGGTAGTCGTTAAACTCATCGGCCTTCTTCGCGAGTTCGCGCGGATCCGCTGCGGTCAATTGGAAGGTCGCCGCCAAAACCACGTAGGGCGTCGTGCGTGAAGCGTCCCGCTTGATCCGGCTGCTCCGATAGTCAAATTGCAGATCGCTCTTTGACCACTCGTCGATTTGATCCGCAGCATTCAAGATCGTGGCCGAGAGCAAATCGGCGGCGATGTTTCGGCCATGTGCTCCCGCATTGCCCACCACGGCTCCACCCACCGTACCCGGCACACCCACGGCCCATTCCAGCCCCGCCAAACCGCGCAGCCCACATTCGCGCGCCAACGTCGGCAAGACCGTACCCGCTTCGCACCACACCTGCGCACCCTCACGAAACTCAATGCGCTTCGCCTTGTTAACGATCACCAAGCCGTGCAAGCCGGCATCGCTCACGAGCACATTCGCTCCGCCGCCCAAGAGCGTGATCGGCAGTTCCCACTTCCGCGCCGCAACGACCAAATCCTTCAGCTCCTGTGCGCTCGTTGCTTCCACCAAGACATCCGCCGGGCCACCGATCCGCGCCGTGGTATAACGCGCCATTGGCTCATTCAGGCGAATAGCCGCCTGCACCACACCGACTGCCGATTGAAAGCCCGCGAGATTCATCATCCGTTTATCCGCTTCCTTATCCGCTTACGTGCAGCACTTTGTTGAAGGCTTTCATCCGTTGATGTGATACCTAGCCGTTGACACCCTTACTTCTTCTCGATACACTGGATGACCTTCTCAACCGTTTCCGTCGTCAGGGGTGCGGTCGGCGCTTTGACCCAGGCCGCCATCAAGTCCGACCAGGACACCTCCTCACCTCTGCACCACGCTTTCAACAGCGCCTCAAACTG
>JAUQXC010000208.1 GCA_030834825.1 Thermoflexales bacterium | reverse complement strand
TGCGGCGTGAAGTTCATGGCCGAAACCGCCAAGATTCTCAATCCGACGAAGACGGTGCTCATCCCTTCCTTGAAGGCCGGTTGTTCGCTGGCAGAGAGCATTACCGCCGAGGATGTGCGGCAACTGCGTGCAAAGTTTCCCGGCGTACCGGTGGTGACCTACGTCAACACCTACGCCGACGTGAAGGCCGAAAGCGACATCTGCTGCACTTCCGGTAACGCCAAGGCCGTGGTCGAATCGTTGAATGCCGACACGATCATCTTCCTGCCCGACGAATATCTGGCCAGCAACGTCGCGCGCGAAACCGGCAAGCACATCATCTTCCCGTCGAAGAACCCCAACTTCGCCAGCACTGAACTCGATTATCAATTGATCGGCTGGCATGGCCGTTGCGAGGTGCATGAGAAGTTCACCGTGCAGGATATCCGCAACGTGCGCGAGCAATTCCCCGACGTGTTGATCCTGGCGCATCCCGAATGCAGCCCCGAAGTCGTCGCCGCATCCGATTATTCCGGCAGCACCACGGCGATGATCAAATACGTGGAGCAGACTAACGCCCCGCGCTATCTGCTGCTCACCGAATGTGCGATGGGCGACAATATCATGGCCGCGCATCCCGAAAAAGAGATGCTGCGCTTGTGCAGTGTACGCTGCCCGCATATGAATCAGATCACGCTGGAGCAAACGCGCGAGGCGTTGCTTAAGACCCAGTATGTCACCGAAGTGCCGGAAGAGATTCGCGTGCGAGCGTATCAGGCCGTCGAGCGCATGATTCAGATCGGCGGCAGTGGCAAACGAGACTGATATGACGCCAATGGAAGAACTCCTGACAACCGACATCCTGATCATCGGCTGCGGCATTGCGGGCGCGACCGCCGCGCTGCAACTGGCCGCAGCCGGACGCGACGTGACGGTGATCACGCGCGCGACCGATCCGGCCGAAACGAACACCTTTTACGCGCAGGGCGGCATCGTCTATCGCAGCGTGGACGATTCGCCCGAACTGCTGGCGCAAGACATCTTGCATGCCGGCGCCGGGCACTGCAATCCGCGCACGGTGCAGATCCTCGCGGAAGAAGGGCCACCGCTGCTCAAGCAGATCCTGCTCGACCAGGTCGGCGTGCCATTCGATCGTTCCAACGGCAATCTGTCACTGGCGCGTGAAGGAGGGCACTCGGTGCCGCGCATTACGCATGCGGCCGATGCCACCGGCAAAGCGATCGAGATCGCCTTGATGCAGGCGCTGCAGGCCCAGAAGCGCATTCGTTTGCTCACCGGCTTTACGGCGATCGATCTCCTCACGCCGTCGCACCACTCACTCGATCGGCATACCGTCTATGATCCGCAGTCGTGCGTGGGCGCATACCTGCTCAGTCAGGCCGACAACACGGTGCTGCGCTGCATCGCGCGACACACGATTCTGGCGACCGGCGGGCTGGGACAGATCTATCTGAACAACACCAACCCCAGCGGCGCGCGGGGCGATGGGATTGCGATGGCTTATCGGGCAGGCGCGCGGGTCATCAACATGGAGTTCGTGCAGTTCCATCCGACGACGTTCTATCATTCTACCGCGCCGCGTTTTCTCATCACCGAAGCGGTGCGTGGCGACGGCGGGCGATTGGTCAATGCGGCGGGTGAGCCGTTCATGCAACATTACGACGCCGAGTGGAAAGACCTGGCCCCGCGCGATGTCGTCTCGCGCAGCATCTATCACGAGATGTTGGCCCACGACACGCCCAGCGTCTTTCTCGATCTGCGCTCCTACATTGCCGAAGCGCGCATCCGCGAGCACTTCCCCAACATTTACCAGAAGTGCCTGACGTATGGCATCGACCTCACACGCGATCTGGTGCCGGTGGTGCCGGGCGCGCACTATTCGTGCGGCGGCGTCTGGGTGGACGACTGGGGACTCAGCACGATCGATCGCTTGTATGCCATCGGCGAAGTGGCCTGCACCGGGGTGCATGGCGCGAATCGCCTGGCCAGCACTTCTTTGCTCGAAGGCCTGGTGTGGGGCCAGCGCACGGCCCGCCACATCGTGCGCCAGCACCCCGATCGCCCCACACCCGATCCCGATCGCATCCCCGCCTGGCAGTACATCGGCGATGAAGTGCCCGACCCCGCGCTGATCGGCCAGGATATGAGCGTGATCAAAAACATGATGTGGAATTACGTGGGCTTGGTGCGCACCGCCGATCGGTTGAACCGCGCCCTGCGCGAACTACGCCACCTGGAAACCGAGATCGAGCGTTTCTACCAATCTTCCACCTTGACCGACGGCTTGATCGGCTTGCGCAATGCCGTGCGTACCGCCGTCATCGTGACGATGGCGGCCTGGGAGAACAAACAGAGCATGGGCTGTCACTATCGGGAGTGAAGGCTGAGGGCTGCGCGATGAAGATGAAGATGAAGAAGTAAAAGCCAAAGCGATGTTCTTTGACTATGCGTGCAATACTTTCTTCATGTCGCACGACGGCGTTTATGAAGACTACAAGTGCTATGACATTAGTGATGCGCAAGAAAAAGAATGGCGGCGCGAGTACATTGCACTGTGGATAAGTCGGCTAGGAGTAGATGATCTAACGCATGTCGATCGACTCTGCGATGCGTGGGCTGACGAAGCACTCCCAGCATTGATGGAAATGGCCGCTAAGGGCGATAGCTACGCCAAGCTTTGGTACGCCAATGCGATCTGGCAACTGGCCGATGGATCTAGCTGCGATATGCTGGTGCGCTGGAAAGCAAGACGGGTTGCTAACGCTCTTTGGCAGTCTCTCCTGACAGAAGACATTGAATTAACCGAGAGCCACAAGGTACACATTGCGTCCTTATTGCCAGCGCTTCAATCATCCGCGCCGGATGAGTACATACAGCGCTACGCTAGACAACGACTAGAATCTATGCATCATCCTAAGTGAACGTCTGCCCGGTTTCCAAGACTCAGCGAGTTTTGGAAGCCGGTTTTGTTGACAGGGCCGCGGCATGGGTCTATACTGACCCGCGGAATTGGCGGGGGAAATTCTTTCAGGCCTACAAGGAATGACGCCATGCAGAACATGAACTCCTCGCGACAAGGTTACTTACCAGCAGCCATAGCAGGTGCGCTGATCGGCGGCCTGTTAGTCTTGGTGATGACCAAAGCCATTCCCACCATGCTGTCACAGCTGATGCGCAACATGATGACGGACATGTGCGGGCAGATGGGCGAGTGTGGCTGCAACCCAGCCGAGATGTGCGCCTGCATGGCCCAACAAGCAAGAGAAACACCCGCGCCAACAGCGTAATCTCCACGAATGCCCGTGGCGCAGTATCTTCCACAGCGACAACGGCGTGTTGATTTTGATCGCCTTTGGCGTAGTCATTCTTCATCTTCTCACCACTGGACAGTACGGCGAATTCCTCAGGAAAGGAGTCTTATGAGCCACTGGCTTGCTCAACCACAACGCCGTTGGGTTGGAGTCATTCTATGCTGGTGTGTCGTCTTCATCGCTCTCGCCACAGCGCCCCGCCTGCAAGCGGGTGGCGGCCCCGTCATACCCCGCTATGTTTCCAAAGCCTTAATCGCCAGCGATACGGGCGATTGCTCCAACGCCGCACAACCATGCCGCACCATCCAATATGCGATCGGACAATCGTGGCCCGGAGACACCATTTACTTGAGTTGGAATGGAAGTTTCGCTGCGCCCAGTTACACCTTTTACGAACACGTCACGATCAACTGGAGTTTGAACATTGTCGGCCAGCCGGTCCCCATCCGGAACACATACATTGCAATCGATGGCGGCGGCCCCGGCGGCATCATTCCGCCGGGCCGTGTCATCACCGTGACCGCCAGCGTGACCAGCGTGAACATCTCCAATGTATCCATTCAAAATGGACACGCCGGACAAAACGGCGGAGGGCTCTACATTGCGGGTGGCCAGGTCACTCTGACAAACGTCATCGTTCAGAATAACCTGCTCGCCGCACAAGATGGTGCGGGTATCTACTTGAACGCCGGAGGACTGACGCTCGATCACGTCAAGGTTCGCGAGAACTCGACCGGTGGAACAGGCGGAGGCGTCTACTCGGCCGGCACGTTAACTGTGACGGATAGCGCGGTGATGAGTAACACCGCCAACATGGGCGGCGGCTTGAGTCTGCACGGCCCGGCCACGGTGACGAACGTCACGCTCAACGGCAATTCAGCGAGCGGGAGCCAAGGCGGAGCCTTCCACACGATTGGTTACAACACGAAAGTTCATCTGCAGAATGTGACCATCGCAGGTAATACTTCGCAGTATGATGGCGCGGCTGGCGCTATCGACACCGGCTCGCAGGTGGTGCTCAATCATTGCACCATTGCGAACAACTCGGCTGGCTCCGCTTATACTTCAGGACTTATCAGCTCAGCTGCAGTCACGCTCACCAATACCCTCATCCTGGGCACGGGATCGTATTCAACCTGCTCAGGCGCCATCACTTCCGGCGGGCACAACCTGGGCAACGATAACTCTTGTCACCTCACGGCCACGAATGACCTGACGACGACGATCCCCCTGATCGGCTCACTGGAGCATAACGGCGGCGCGACGCAGACCCTGGCGCTGCTGCCGGGCAGCCCGGCAATCGATCACGCCGACAGCTCTGGGCCTGCCACCGATCAGCGCGGCGTGGCCCGGCAAGACGGCAACCTCGACGGCGTCAGCATCCCTGACATTGGCGCTTATGAATATATTCCGCTGCACGTGTATCTGCCGCTTATCCTCAGGTAATCCGGTAGGGGATCAAGCCGTTCGTTGACACGCGTCTTTCCTCTGTTATAATAACCGCACACAAGCGAGGCGACCGCACGCGAAGCGAGTCGCCTCGTTGGTTCACAGGAAAGATCATGGACTTACTCGGAAAACTTGCAGGCATTGAAAAACGCTACGACGAACTGAACATCTTGATGGCTGATCCGGCGGTGATTGCCGATTACACCCGCCTGCGCGAAACCGGCCAGGAGCGCAATAACCTGGAACCGCTCGTGCATGCCTACCACGACTACCGCGAGGCTCTGCGCCAGTTGGAGGATACGCGCTCACTGGCGGCCAATGAGACCGACGCCGACTTGAAGACCATGGCCGAAGAAGAAGCAGCGCAGCTGCAAGAGCAGATCGCGCGGATGGAGAACAACATCAAAGTGTTGTTAGTTCCTAAAGATCCGCGTGACGACAAGAACGTCATTGTCGAGATTCGCGCCGGGACCGGCGGCGACGAAGCCGGCATCTTTGCCGCCGATCTCTTCCGCATGTATTCACGCTATGCCGAAAATCACAACTGGAAGAGCGAACTGCTCTCCAGCAACGAAACCGGGGTCGGCGGCTTCAAAGAAGTAATCTTCATGGTCAAAGGCAAGAGCGTCTATTCCAAGATGAAGTACGAAAGCGGCGTGCATCGCGTCCAGCGCGTGCCCGTCACCGAATCGCAGGGACGCATTCACACGTCCACCGCCACGGTAGCGGTGCTGCCCGAAGTGGACGAAGTCGAGATCGACATCCCCGACAAAGACATCGAGATCGATGTTTACAAGTCGGCGGGCGCCGGCGGGCAGAACGTGCAGAAGAACGCGACCGCGGTGCGGATCCATCACCTGCCCACCGGCATGATCGTGCAGTGCCAGGACGAACGCTCGCAACTGCAGAACCGCCTGCGCGCCCTCTCCATTTTGCGGGCGCGCCTGTACGAATTGGAACAAGAGAAGCAGCTCAACGCGCAAACGGCCGTGCGCCGCTCACAAGTGGGCAGCGGCGAACGCAGCGAGAAGATTCGCACCTACAACTATCCGCAGAACCGCATCACCGATCATCGCATCAATCTCACGTCCTATCAACTTGACAGCGTGCTCAACGGCGACTTCGACGAATTCATCGACGAGTTGACGACGCGCGATCAGGCGGAGAAGTTACAGGCAGCGGGTCTCTAAGGAGAGACGCGGGAAGCGCAACTGAGCAGCCTGCGCCACTCACGCGTCACGCTATGACTTCAACACCCTCACGCGACCAACTGCGAGAAACCGCCATCGAGCGCCTCACCGCGGCCGATGTCGATGCGCCGCGCCTGGCCGCCGAAGTCGTGCTGGCCCACGCGCTGGAGATCACGCGCACGCAGTTGTTGGCCGGACCCGCCGGTCCGCTCACACCCGATCAGCTGGCCCGCGCCCAACACGATCTCGATCGATTGGTCAACGGCGAACCGCTGGCGTACGTGGTGGGCCACAAAGAGTTCTACGATGTCGATCTGCTGACCGACGCCCGCGCCCTGATTCCACGCCCCGAAACCGAATGCTTAATCGAGCACGCGCTGAAAGTCTTTGCCGATCGGCCAGCCCCCCTCATCGCCGATGTGGGCACCGGCTGCGGCGCGATTGCCGTGACGCTGGCCACACATCTGCCGCAGGCCAAAGTGATTGCGACGGATCTCTCGCCGGAGGCGATCGAGCTGGCGCGCGCGAATGCGCAGCGCCTGGACGTGGCCGCGCGCCTGGACTTTCGCGTCGGGAGTCTGCTCGAACCGATCACGGAAACGCTCGATCTGCTGACGGCCAATCTGCCCTATATCGATGACAAGGACTGGCCCTACCTCGCGCGCACGATCCGCGGCCATGAACCCAAGATGGCCTTCATCGGTGGACCGGACGGATTGGATTTGGTGCGTGGCTTGCTGCGTGACGCTCCGCGTGTCGTGCGGCCTGGCAGCCTGATCCTGCTCGAAATCGGTGCATATCATGGTGACTTTGTCACCGAGATCGCACAACAGAATTTTCCCCACGCCCGCGTTGAAATCAAACCGGATTACGCCGGATTGGATCGATTAGCGGTCATTGAGATCTAGCGTCATGGCGCGTCTTACTGAGAAGCCAGCTTGTTCGACCAGGGTTGAGCGTGCTTCGCGAAAACGCTCGCCATGACAAGGTCCTTCACGTATTACGGAGCACACATGCGCCTACTTGAAGTCCGCCGTCATACGCACCGCCATTCACCTGCCCCACACGTCTCGCAACACGGTGTCACTCTGGCACGGCAGGTAGGCGCAGGACTGGGTCAATTCGATCGGGTGGTCACCAGCACGCTGCCCCGCGCCTTTGAAACGGCCATCGCCATCGGCTATGCCGTCGACGAGCAGCTCGAACAGCTCAGCCAGATGAACGACGCGGTCGACGCCGAGATTCAGTGGAATGCCGGGTTTGCGGCGTGGGCCGATGTGGTAAAACGCGGTGGCGCCGCTGCTCGCTTCGCACACGATCAGGCGGAACTCTGGCGCTCGATCGTGCGCACCCTGCCCGCTGGAGGCCGTGTCTTGATCATCACGCACGGCGGCATCGTCGAGGCCGGCACGATCGGCTGTCTGCCACCCGACACACCTGTGGACGACGAAGCATTTTGCGGTTTGTGCGAGGGCGTGCGCCTCACTTTTGAAGGCGAAACCGTCGCCGCTATCGAGTTTGTGCGCGTAGCACAGCGGAGCAGTTGATCGGGCGACCACTCACAGGAGGGAAAGATGGCTGATAACTCCTCGCCGGTTCTGGCCGTGGCTGATCTGGCTTACAGTGGCGGTGATATCGCCGATTTATTGAAGTTGATCTTGCACAACAAATTTCAGATCGATTTACAGATTGTCCCGTTGGCCGAAGTCACAACGGTAGTGAAGCAGGTCCGTCCCCGGCTGTTGCTTATTGGGCATCATCCCCGGTTGGAAGACGACGCCATGCGTGAGCGTTGGCAGGCGGCAGGCTCGCCAACCGGAGGCGACATCGTCCGGGCGCTCAAGTCTGACCCCACGACGAAGTACGTCCCCATCTTGCTGCTGGAAGCATTGGCCGATATCGAAAAGGTTGCCCAAGCGTGCGGAGCCGATGGTTATTTAAGCGTCCCTTTTAGTCCGCAAGAATTTCTGGACGCCATCCAACCGTGGATCACGATCGACGGACAGCCGTGATCACACAAATTCTTGCACCGACGCAACTCGATCGGGCTGCAGAGATCCTGCGCGCACAGCGCCTGGTGGCGTTTCCCACAGACACCGTCTATGGCCTGGGCACCTTGGCCTTTGACGGATCGACGGTCTTGAAGCTGTACGTTGCCAAGGAACGCCCGCCCGAAAAGGCAATCCCGATCTTGATCGCCGACATCGCCGATCTGGATCACGTTGCGCTGGATATTCCGCCGATCGCCTATCGCCTCATGGAAACCTTCTGGCCCGGCGCATTGACCCTCGTCGTGCCCAAGCAGCCGCAGATCCCCATCGAAGTCAGCACGACTGACAGCATCGCCGTGCGGCTGCCCGATCTTGAGCTGGCACGCGAGCTGCTGCGCCGCACAGGGCCGCTCGCCGTGACCAGCGCGAATCGCTCGACCGGGCCGAATCCACGCACGGCACAGGAAGTGCTCGATCAACTGGCGGGCCGCATTGATGCGATCGTGGACGGAGGACAAACGCCCGGCGGCATCCCCTCGACCGTGGTGGACTGCACGCAAAGGACACCCGCCATCCTGCGTGAGGGCGCGTGGGCCGATCGGGTGCGTGACTTCCTGCAACACGCTTTGTGATACAATCGCGCTTGACCTCATCCCACTCCCCTTAGGAGGCATATCATGGAACGCCGTGGGACTGTCTTCACCGCCATCGTGCTCATCGCCATTGGCGCATACCTGCTGCTGGCTAATTTGCGTGTGGTGCCCGCTTTTTCCATGACGCAGCTGTGGCCGGGTGTCGTCGTGTTGGTGGGCCTTACGTTCTGGCTGGGGTTCATCTTCGGGAAGGAGCACGATCCCGGTCTGGCCTTTGTCGGCACCATCGTCACGTTAACGGGCCTGTTCTTCTTCCTGTTCACCCTCAACATCGATCTGCTGGGCCTGGGTCGTGTGGATTGGGGCGACATGAGCAAGCTCTGGCCGGCGTTTCCGCTCTTTGTGGGCATTGCCTTCATCGTGTTGTGGGTCGCGGGCCGCTTCAGCGATTGGGGCGTGCTGGTCCCGGCAGGTATCCTGCTCCTGGTGGGCATTGGCGGATTCGCCTTTACACTGGGGAATGTGCCTCTCTTCCGAAACGTTTTGCAGTGGTGGCCGCTGCTGCTGATCTTCTTCGGCGTGGTCATCTTGATTCAAGCCGTCCTCCGCCCACGCTCGAAGTAAGCCATCCTCCCGGAGATTTCTCTCGCCGTGAACGCGTCAGCTGTTTCAACCTCCGGGAGGATCCTTATCGGCATTGATGCCAGCCGATCGGTTGCGTTGCAACCTACCGGCACAGAGCTTTACTCGCGCTATCTGATCGAAGCGCTGCGGTCTCGCGCGCCCGATCGTTTTTTCTTCCGCCTGTACTTCAACCAACCGCCCAAATCAGCCATCAGCCATCAGCCATCAGCCATCAGCCATCAGCCATCAGCCATCAGCCGTCAGCCGTCAGCCGTCAGAATCATTCCTTTTCCGCGACTTTGGACACACTTGCGTCTCTCTGTCGAGATGCTCGTGCACCGTCCCGATCTGCTCTTCGTTCCGGCGCACGTCCTGCCGATCATCCATCCGCGCCGCAGCGTGGTCACGGTGCACGATCTCGGTTACCTGTACTTTCCCGAAGCGCATCCGCCGCGCCAACGCTGGTATCTTGATCGATCGACGCGCTGGCACGCCCGTACGGCAGCGCACCTGCTGACGGATTCAGCCGCGACCCAGCGCGATCTCGTCGAGAAGTACCACGCCGCTCCCGATAAGATCACGGTGGCCTATCCGGGTCTCGATCCATCCCTCAAGCGGGTTGACGATCCCGCTGAACTGGCCCGCGTCAGAAGCAAATATCACATCGACGGCGACTACCTGCTCTACCTGGGCACGATCCAGCCGCGCAAGAATTTGCAGCGATTGATTGAGGCCTTTAGCCAACTGCCAACTGCTAGCGGCCAGCTGCTGTTAGCAGGCAAGCCCGGCTGGTATTCCGAGCAACTTCTTCAGCAGGCGCATGATCGCATCAAGTTTATCGGTTACGTCGATGCCGCCGACAAGAACGCCCTGCTCTCCGGCGCGACAGCCTTTGTGTTCCCCTCGCTCTACGAGGGCTTTGGCTTTCCCGTTCTGGAAGCGCTGGCGTGCGGGGTGCCTGTCTTGTGCAGCAACACCTCATCGCTGCCGGAGGTAGCAGGCGACACCGCCGTGTTGGTCAATCCGTTGGATGTGGATGACATCGCGCGCGGGTTGCACGACATCACGACGAATGAAGATTTGCGCCATACGTTGATTGAACGAGGTTACCCACAAGCACAGAAATTCACGTGGCAAGCGTGTGCAAACGTGGTACTAAAAGTATTCGAGGAAGTGCTGGAACCTGAAAGGGTGAAAGGCTGACGCGGTGATCTGGCCGTTCATGTCACCTTGTCAGCCTGTTATCACGACCATGACCCCACCATCCACCCGCTCCATTCTCGGCGTTCCCGTCCACGACGTCACAACGGAAGAAACGTTGGCGCTCATCGAACAATTTGTGCGCGACGGAGCGCCGCATCAAGTCTGCACGGTGAATCCCGAATTCATCATGCTGGCCCAGCACGATGCCGACTTCAAGCGTATTCTCAATCAAGCGGCGTTGAATCTGCCCGATGGTATCGGCGTGATCTGGGCGGCGCGGCGACTGGGGCAGCCGCTGCGTGAGCGGGTCGCCGGATCGGACCTCGTGCGTCTGATCGCCGATCGGGCGCAGAGGACCGGTTGGCGCATCTTCCTGCTCGGCGCGGCTGAGGGTGTGGCGCAACAAGCGGCGGCCATCTTACACCAGCGTTACCCGCAAGCCAACATCGTCGGGGCGTATGCCGGATCGCCGCACGTAGCAGAAGCAGCCGATATCGCCGCGCGGATCCGATCGAGTAACGCCGATGTGCTGCTGGTAGCCTATGGCGCACCCCGCCAGGACAAATGGATCGAGCACAACCTCCAACCGACGGGCGCAGCGGTCGCCATCGGCATTGGCGGCTCGCTGGACTTCATCGTGGGCAAACAAAAGCGCGCGCCGCAGTGGATTCAACGGCTTGGGCTGGAATGGCTCTATCGGTTGTTCCGGGAACCTTGGCGCTGGCGCCGCCAACTGGCGCTGCCACGTTTTGTGTGGCGGGTGTTGTCTGCCAAACGTGATGCGTAGTGCGTCCCACGGGGGGCTTCGCACTGATGCGTGATCGCTTGCGCCTAGCGGGTTTCACTTTTCACTCATCACTTGTCATTCATTGCTCGTTACGCATTATTGCGAAGCATCCCTGCGGGACTTGTTACTCTGTGCTATCATTCCCACAACACACATCACAGGAGGTCCAGCATGACACTCACACTCACCTGGTTTGGCCACGCGACGATGCAGTTGGACGTGAACGGCACGAAGTTGTTAATTGATCCGTTTTTCAGCGGCAACCCGGCGGCGTCTACCACCGCCGACAAAGTGCAGGCCGATTACATTCTAGTTTCGCACGGCCACGGCGATCACGTCGGGGACGCGGTGGCGATCGCCAAACGAACTAAAGCCACCGTGATCAGCAACGACGAGATTGTGAGATGGTTTGCCAAGCAGGGCATTGAGAAAGGACATGGACAGCACCTGGGTGGCGGTTACCGCTATCCGTTTGGCTACTTGAAACTCACCTTTGCCATTCACGGCTCGGCGCTGCCCGACGGGTCCAATGGCGGCAATCCCGCCGGCTTCCTGCTCACCGCCGAGGACAAGAAAGTCTATATCGCCTGTGACACCGGCCTGTTCGGCGATATGAAGTTGATCGGCGAAGAGGGGATCGATCTGGCGGTGCTGCCCATCGGCGACAATTACACCATGGGACCGGATGATGCCCTGCGCGCCGTGAAGTTGATCCAGCCGAAGCACGTCATCCCCGTGCACTACAACACGTGGGACTTGATCGCCGCTGATCCCAACGCCTGGGCCAAACGGGTGGAGGCCGAGACCGCGACGAAGGCACACGTCATCAAACCGGGCGAGATGTTTACGATCTAAATATAGAAACCGGGTTTCTCCCGTCCAGATGGAATCGACCACTGTCGCTGAAGAAACCCGGTCTCTTGTGCGTCAATACAACACCCGCTGGGCTAACGAAGCTCAGCGGGTGTCTTCTTACTCATCACGCGTCACGCCTCACTTCGTCGTCGCGGGGACGTAGATGCTAAACGGGAACGGACTGTACCTCTCCAACACATTCAGATATTGTCCATTCCAGCCACCCAGGGTGTAAATCCCGTTGCCGATTTGTGCCGCGCCCATGCCGCGCCACTGTCCTGTAAAGGGAGAGGGCGCCACACTCCACGAATCCGTGCTGGGATCGTAGCGCTCGTTGAACGTCAGGTAACCCGTCCAGCCGCCGCCGATGGCGTACAAACGCCCGCCGATCGCTACCAGGCTCAAGCCGCCGCGCGCCACCGACATCGGCGCACAGGCCTCCCAGCGATCCTCGCGCGGCACGTAGCGATCGCAGCGATCGAATTCGTGATCGTCAGCGTAACCACCCACCACATAGAGCGCATCGTTGAGCAATGCTGCTCCGGCAAAGCCGCGCCCGATCGGCAGTGGCGCACCCGTCGTCCAGCGATTGGCCTTGGGATCGTAGATGAACGTCGTGTTGGCGTAGCCCTGCCCGTCCCAACCGCCGAAGAGATAGACTTTGTCATTGTCTGTCGCCAGTGCGTAAGCAAAGCGCGGGGCAGGCAAGGCGGCCAATGAAGTCCACACATCCGATAACACGTCATACGCTTCGACACTGGCGGTGGGTGCGCCGGAAGCCGTATATCCGCCCGGCACGATGATCTGACCGTTCAACACCACCGCTCCGACATTCGCTACGGGCGTTGGCTTGTTTTGTCCGATGATCCACTGCTGCTGATTCGCATCCCAAATCTCGACCAGCCCCGTAATGCCGCTGGCCGTTTCGCCGCCGATCGCCACAAGCCGCGAATCCAGCGCTGCCGCCGCTAAACGCCCGCGCGCCACCGACATCTGGCCGGCTGGCTGCCAGTCAGTTTGGTTGACAGACGCACCCGGCCCTTGTAGTTCGCATGTTTCAATAAAGGGACTACACCCGCTTTCACTTTGCGCCGCTCCACGCGGCACGGCGATCACGGCCAACCCAAGCGCGATGACGGCCAGGCCGATCAGGACCAGGCGTCTTTTGATCGGCAACGCCGGTTCGATCTCGATGGCGGGTAGAGGCGCGGGGGCGATCACGTCAGGAGTTGCGACCGGCGTTTGATCTCCCGCCCCGATCGGCTCACTCGCGCTGGTGGCTTCTCCGTTGGCGGCGGCGGGACCCGGCACGGTGACGTAGCCGCGCTGAATGGCGATCAACGTCGCTTCGGTGCGGCTCTGTACACCCAGCTTGGCAAAGATGTTGCGCAGGTGAACCTTGACGGTGTTGATGCTGAGGAACAACTGGCTGGCGATCTCTTTGTTGCTCAGGCCGGTCGCCAGCAGCTTGAGGATCTCCAGCTCACGCTCGCTGAGTTCGGTATTGGTCGGTGGTTCAAGATAATCGTCGAATGGTTCTGCCATGGCGGGGTAATTCTACCATGCTTGGCGGTTGGCTTCTGGCGGCTGGCGGCTGGCTCAGCGGGTCACCCGCAAATCGGCAATGGAGTTGATGATCTCGTCGGGCCTCACCGCGCCCTGCAAATCTTCTGGTCGGAACTTCCCGGTGCGCACGAGGATTGTTTTCATTCCAGCGGATTGCGCCCCGCCGATGTCGGTGACGATGTCGTCGCCGACCATGGTGCAGTGTTCCGGTTCGAGGCCCAGATCCTGCACGGCCAGCCGAAAGAAAACGGTGATGGGCTTGCCCAGCACAATGGGCGGTTGGCCCGTCGCGTAAGCGAACGCAGAAGCGATCGGCCCGACGTCCAGGCGTGGGCCGTCGTTGGCATACCAATAGCGCGTCATGCCCAACGCGATCAACTGCGCGCCGTTGAGCAGATAGCGCAGCACCCGATTCAACTTGGCGTACGTCCACTCATCGCCCAGATCGCCCAACACCACGTAGTCTGGACGAGCGAGGTCTTCGCGCACACCGTCGAATTCGCCGCGTGTATCGACGGTCGTGAAGAAGGTTCCGCTCGCATTCTTCTCGCGCAGAAAAGAAGCTGCCGCCACCGCCGGGCAAAAGATTTCATGCGGCGCAGCACTCACGCCGAAGCCCTGCAATTTCTTCACCAGCGAGGCGCGGCCCCGGCTGGTCGTGTTGGTGACAAAGCGAAACGGCACGCCCTGCTCCCGCAACTGCGCGACGACCTCCGCGCCGCCGGGAATGGGCCGCGTGTCGTTGTAGAAGACGCCGTCCAGATCGAAGAGGAAGGCCTGTGCTTTCATGTCAGTCGCTAAATAACGTGAATTCGGTTTAAGCCGCCGTCAAGCGCGGCAAGGCGTCAAGATGCAGCGACGGCTTTTTCGGCTGATGACAATAGGCCATCAGGCCGCAGAGCAAATTGACGACGAAGTTGGTTACGCGGCGATGGCGCGTGTG
>JAUQXC010000207.1 GCA_030834825.1 Thermoflexales bacterium | reverse complement strand
AATCAAATTGCGCCTGGAAGTGTGGCTGGATGAGCGTGCCCGCCGCCTGCCGCCCAAGCAGCCCGCCAGCGTCAACTTCATCACGATCGTCTCCAGCCAGCCCGAGCATGTTGCGCTGCTGCCGCAGTTGCAGCGTGGCCGTGAAGTCCTGGTGCGCGGCCTGCTGCAAAGCCGTGACGTTCATCGCCCGGAAGTGAATCAGCATCGCGTCGTCGTCGAAGTGGCGGCGTTGGAACTCATCCTGCTGCCGACCACGCGCGCCGAGGTGCTGGCCGTGAGCCAGCAAACGAGGCCAGCCCATGAGCGAGCCAGTGAAGCCCACCCCTGATCCGCTCCTGATCGACATCACTCTGCAACCGACGACGCTGCGTCTGGGCGTGGCGCTGATCGTGGCGGTGGTGTTGTTGCTGATCGGCGGCCTGGGGATCGCCAGCACTCCGATCGTGGATGGCCATCCTGTACTGTTGTCGCCTGAACGCCTGGCGATCAAGACCTATCTGGATACCGCCGGCGTCTGGCTGCAACGCTTCACCGAGATCGAGCGCCAACTCGCGCTGATCGAGATCCCGAGCCCACTCGCGTCTTCAACTGTCCCGACCTCAACGGTGATCACAACCAACCCGATCGTCACCGGCGCGGCCCTGGTGATCACGGTGCCGCCTCCGATCCCGCTGCCGACGCTGCTCCCGCCGAGCAGTTGGCCCAGCAACCTCTACGATCGCGCGCAGCAGGCCGATCGGCTGGTGGCCGATCTCGCAGCACTCGATACTGATCAACAACACGTCGCAGTGCCGCCTGCGCTCAATGCGCTGCACGCGCTCGCGCGTTCAACGTTGCAAGCCTTCGCGCGCTGGTCTACCGCCGCACTGGATGTCATCGGCGCGCCGACGCCGGATAACTTCGCAACTTTGCAGAGCAATCACACAGCCGCACACATGGCCCTCACTGAATTTCGCCGTGCGCTTGAAACACAACGTCAGGAGGCGCACTGATGCTGACGAGTCATGATGAGCAGTTCTTCAAGATTCAACTCAAGTGGGCGGCGGACAACTTCGACGCCGAACATCGCGCGCGATTGGTCGCCGACCAACGCGCCGCCGCTGCGCGCGGCCTGTTGATGGAGTTGGCCATGCACCTGTTCGCCTCCGAACTCGACGCCGTGTGCAAGCAACAGGATGTCACAAAGTGGACGGATGTGGAACTCGTACACTGGATGAAGGACCTGCTGGGCCGCACGCTCTGGCAATGGCGCGCCTCGACGGGCGATGCTGGACGACGCAGACTCGAACAGGCCGCGCAGGAAATCCGCCGCTTGCAGGCGGAGAACGCGCAACTCAATCAGCGGAATCATGTCCTTGAGGCCGAGGCGAAACACGCGCCGACGTATCAGGCCACGATCAACGATCTGAAGCACCAGATCGAACGCCTGCAACAAGAACTGGCGGATAGCCGAGATGATCTGGACATCGCGCGCAGCCAGGCGGCAGGGCCTGCCGGGTCATCGCCCCTGATCAGCGACAGGCCCGTCATCGCTGAGCCGTATGTGCCACCGCGCTCCACGGCGTCTTCTTCCTCAAAATCGACCACAGAAAGATCGACAACGGATTGGTATGCCATTTGGCAAGACAGCACTGCGCCCGAGGCCTTGGAGCGTCAGCAACATATTCTGAAAGTCATCGGTGAAGGCGAGGCGTTCTTTCGAGCCGAGATCGTCGCGGCCCTGAATGCGGCGGGCGTGTTGCACGATGATCCTGAACGGCCTAGCGGCACCCTGCACCGCCTCTT
The DNA here is from genome assembly GCA_030834825.1 of Thermoflexales bacterium. Classification (GTDB taxonomy): domain Bacteria; phylum Chloroflexota; class Anaerolineae; order Fen-1058; family Fen-1058; genus Fen-1058. Next base: position 5,804 of record JAUQXC010000207.1, on the reverse strand, counting down.
CGCCGGACTCAGCGAGCACGGCTTGATTGAAGAGATCGACGGCGGTTATGGCGCCAGCGTGGCCCGCCCCAGCGTGCTGACCGAGCGCGGACGTGAAGCCTATCGGCTGTTCACCAGCCGGGCCTTGCCCGAACCGATCGAGCAGCGCCTGTTGAATCGGCACAAGACCGTCGAGCATACCGTGCTCAATCTCATGGCGCGTCAAGTCTTGCACCGTTTTCGCTACACCGCGATCGATCTGTTTCCTGAAGCGCGGCGCACACCTGCTGGCGCGGTGGTGATTCCCGATCTGACCGCTGTCTCGCCCGAAGGCGAATTGCTGCTCATCGAATGCGAACGGCTGGCGAAGCATCGCACACCTGATGAGCGGCGCAACAAGTGGGGCGATCTGGCGGCGCTGACGCAGGGACAGTTCTATGTGGTCGTGCCGGGCAGTCAACAGCAGCGCGATCTGATCACCGAGATCTCGCAGTGGATCATGGAGACCGGCACGAAGCAGGCGCAGCTCTCCGTCTGCCAGTACACTCGCGCGCTGCGGCCCGCGGCCCACTCCCCGTGGACGTACACCACCGCCTGGGCGCTCGCCTGAACTCGCCGACAAGGAGATCAATGCCTTCAATTCCCAGTCTGTCGTTAACCGATCTCAACCGTTCGATCGCCCTCTTGCAAACGGCCTTGGAGAACCGGTCGCTGGTCGTGCTGACCCGTTATCAGAAACCCGCTTATGCCGTAATGCCGCTGGCGGTGGCGCAGCAGTTGTTGCAGGTCGCCGTCCAGGCTGCACGTTTGCGCCAGCAACCGGATGTCCTGCAACTCAGTGAACTCTTGCTGATTATTCAACAGCTGCCGCTGTTGGCCGAGGCGGACTGGTTAGCGGATAGCCTCGACCACTTGCCGGTCGCTGCCGGCGAATCTCTGTAACCTGCAGCGTGCGCCAGGCGATGGCGCACGAATGTTGCGTAGATCAACTCGTGCGCCACAGGCCTGTTACGGAAATCAGGGTGGCGACCGGGCAAAATCCGTAAGATCGGGCGTGCGCCGTGCGCCATTTCCGCGCGCCACGCGGCACGGTCCTTTAGGGAGTGTGCGCCATCTGGCGCACGGAAATACGTAACTTCGTGAATCTGCTTCGGAAGGGGAGGAGCCGTCATGTCGAGACATTCCAGGGTGCTGAGTGTGGCGTGGCTCGCCCTGATCGTCGTCGTCCTCTCGCCGACTCAAGCGAGCGTCCAGGCGCGGTGGCCGATCTCGCTCCGTGAACCCTCCGCGAAGTTGCCCACTGAGGCACCCACCATCTCGCCCCACTCCACCTTGACGGCGACCTCGACTCCGACACTGCGTCCCAGCGCGACGATCTCGATCACAAAGGTCAGGCCATCATCCACGCCGACGGCCACATCGACCATCACGAGCGTCGCCGAAAGCGTGGCAGCAACTCCGGTTGTGCCTTTGTCTGCGGTTGCGCTCGAGGGTATAGATCCTCCCGCCAATGTCACTGATCCTGCCCTGCCCATCATCACCCAGGCATCGAACGTCGGCGGCTTCGTCCTCGGCCTCACCGTTCTGGGCGGCATCATCTGGTTGGGCCTGTCACGTCTGAGCCGCGCGATCACGAGCGAGTTGCGCACGATGTCTCTCGCCACGCTGCGCTTGTGGCATGAAGCCGAACGGATCGATCGCCGCGAGAAGGTCGTCTTCCGCGCCGACAGTGATGTGCTGAGCCTGTTGGAACAGGCCATCCTCGATGCCACGGGCGAGAACGTGCGCGTGCACCTGCTGCCGCACGGCTGGCTGGCCTCGCCGCCACTGATGGCGGTGGTCGATGCCGACCAGACGCGCTACATCTTCTCGCCCACCCCGCCGGATCAGGTGCAGGCCATCGCGCGGCGGCAGGGACTGGCGCAGTTGCTGCTGGGCCGCGCGACCGATCTCACCGCTTACCCGATCGACGCGCTGAACAGCACGCCCTGCATCGCCGATGATCTGAGCGGCGCATACGGCTATGTGCTGGCGCGGCACCAGGCTCCGCGCCGTCCGCTGCCGCGCACCGATCGCTGGTACCTCTATCTCGCGCGTCCTCGGGCTTCGCGCTGGCCATCATGGCTTAATCGAAGCATACGACAGCCGGAGAGCCTGAAGCGCTTCACCGATCGACTGCACGGTGTGCCTAATCCGACGACTTCAGCAACCGATCGTACCTCAAAGACGGGAGACTGAAGCCATGACATATAAGCCCTACGGGTAGCCTCGGCTCTCTCTGCGGTGACACGGGCTGCTGTCTGCGGTACAGCCTGTTCGCCAGCATCTTGCGGCAACCGGGTTGCGAGCGTTGATTCCGAAAATGATGCCTTCCGCCACTATTGCAATTCATCTTGCGGTAAGCGGCGTCCGCATGATGCCAACCTTCCTCAAGACTAAATCGAGATAAAGTTTTCAGTGAAGCCATATCGGCCAAGATCGAGGAATCTCCCCAATTACTGAATTCCTTTGAGCACCACCACTCAAGTAACATCAGTTGGTGCGTCAACCAACAGGTACTCAACGGCTGAGTGTTCATATTCCCTGCTTTGTCGGAAACACCCCAACCTTTTGCAACCCCCCTTGTGTTATGCTGAATTCATTTCCAGTAATCAAAGAAATCATGAATCCCGGATAAGCATTGATTTCTCGCTGGGGTTTAGGCCACCATGAAACTAAGTGGGTGGACAGAATTTAGTTCACATTTCAACACCTGTCAGAAAACGGAATCGCTGAAAAACAGGCGATTTTGCATTCGATTGTGAGAACTTATATCTGTCTACCCACTTAGTACCCGTTTCCGAGAAGCATTGCACTCGTGGAGGACTTGCGTGAGATCCTTGTAGGCTTCGGCAAATTTGAATAGGATCAAAGACCTAAACCTGATGGGTGAATAGACTCTTTTTGGACGCTTTTTGGACGCTCAGCAGTCTATACTGATCACGGCTTAAAAATCAAGCTTTGCTAGCAACCATGGGCCTGGGGAGGACTGACCGTCCTTCGCGGGCTTGTGGCATTTATATCTGATGCCAATAATTTTTATTCAGGCTGAATTGCAGCACCACACCTTAAAAAAGGAACTGTCATCATGTCTCTAAAACGATTGTTACCTGTGGTTATCTTGAGTGTGGCCATGTTGTGGGCCGTGTCCTTGATTGCTCACCCCGCGGAGGCTTCGCCGGAATTACTGCCCCCCGCCGCACCACTGGTGGACGCGCCCTGGAATACTAATGTGCGCGTCAATAGTGCGGCCTTGGCTGGCCCCATGCCACGCCGGCATGTTGCATTGGCCGTCATTAGCTCGACAGGCAAACTCTATGGGATCTGGGAAGACGAGCGCAATGGCGATCCCGATGTCTACCTCTCACAATCGTCCGATGGGGGTGCAAGTTGGCGTTACACAACCCGGATTAACCATGATGTGCCCGGTAACAACCAGATTAAGCCGGATGTGGCCGTTAATCTCAGCGGCACGTTACACGCTGTCTGGCTGGACAGTCGTTCCGGGATCAACGCCGTTTATTACGCCACTTCGACTGATGGTCGAACCTGGAGTGAAGAGGTCAGAATCAATGAGGTCGCGACCGCCACGGCGGACTATCCCTCCATTGCAGTCTGGGGGACCAAGGTATGTGCTACTTGGGTCGATAACCGTTATGGTCCACGCGCGGATACTTTCATCCGTTGTTCGCTAAACAGTGGTACCAGTTGGAGCGCGACTGAACGCATCAGTAACGACACTCCTGGTCAATATGCTCACGCTAAAACCGACGTCACGCTGGACAGCTCGGGCAATCCGCATGTGGTGTGGGTAAATCATTGGGGTGAGATTTACTATGCGCGAGAGATCGGTCGAGACTGGGTAAACAGCCGGCTGGATACAAGCTTTACGAACTGGTGCGACGCTCCCGCCATCGCCCTACGGGGCAACTCGGTCTATGTCGCCTGGCAAGCTCGGTACACAGGCGGTGAAATGCGCGTCAACGCCCGGTATTCTACGGATAACGGCAGTACTTGGAGTGCCTCAGATACCCAAGTCAACGATGTCGCCTATAACAGTACGATTGCCGGACCGACACTGGTCGCTGGTCCGCGTAATATGTGGGTTACGTGGGCAACCTATACCGGAGCCGCCAGCTTCCTCTATGCTGATCGGGGTGGCTCAACTTGGGGCGCTGATGAGGTCATTGTTTCTGCCACGGTTCCCTTCACGCAAAGTCTAAACGCGGTTGCGGCGGCTGGCACCCTGACGCAAGTGGTGGTCGCCGCCATCGATCCGGCCAGTGAGAGCATCTCTTTATGGACGCACAATGACGTTAGCTGGACCAGTGGTGGAGTGGTGAATAACACTGGAGCTGCCAGCCAGTACGCTCCGGCACTGGGGGTCGGCAGCAGTGGAAATCTGTATGCCGTGTGGAATGACAATCGCTCCACAGAGGCTGGACTGTATGTGGCCCAATCCAGTGATGGTGGCCAGAACTGGAGCACCAACTATCCAGTGAGTGGTTCAGGGAGTGCAGAAATTCCGGCTCTGGCGGTCAGTGGCACGCAGACGTTGCACCTAGCCTGGCAGGGTGCCGATCGCAATTATTGGTGGATCAAGTATAACTCTTCAACCGATGGTGGGCAGACCTGGGGGACCACTAAAGTTATTACGCAAGTTCTTCTGGAGAGCAAACTCACCTCGCGCCTTGCTTCTTTCGCTGTCACTGACGAACATCCTGACATTGCTTCATACGGCAACAATGTGTATGTTATTGGAGGTGGATTTCACCTGTATAAATCCAGCGACGGCGGTAACACCTGGAACGCGACTCAATTATTTACCCAAGTGAACTCAATTCCAGTCATGGCCACCATGCCTACGGTTGTCACGAATGAGGAGGGGTACATTTACCTGGCTTGGGTGAATGGGGGCAACCGGGTGTGCTACGCGCGTTCGATCAACGAAGGGGTGACTTGGGGGCAACAGTATTGTTCTTCCATCTATAACGGATCCGCTCACCCTCAAATCGCCCTGGAACCTTCTATACCAACGCGGGTGCATCTGGTGTGGAGTTTCACGCAATCAGGTGTAGAACAAATCGGGCACACTGTCTCACCCGACTACGGTTGGTCATGGGAGACACCACAGCGTATCGATGACAGCTCTGGCGATGCCCTATTCCCGGCGATTGCTTCAGTGGCCGATGGAGTGGTGTATGTCGCCTGGCAGGATAATCACGGCACCGGCGATGACATCTACTGGATCCGTTCAACCGATGGGGGCGCTACCTGGTCACTTTCCGCGCGCGTCAACGACGATCCGGTCACTTCGCTCTGGCCACAACAACGCCCCATCTTGGCCGCCAATGCCACCTACTCGACGACCCGGATTTGGGCGGCTTGGCAGGATTTTCGCAACATCAATTGGGACATCATGTCTGCCTCGCTGATGGACTCCTGTGCCGTGCCGCTCACAGCCGCCGGTATTCAAGGCAACTCCACAGTTGAGGTGGGGGAGGCCTTAAGTCTCTTTGGGGTCATTACACCCGCCAACGCCACAACGCCCATTTGGTACCGCTGGGAAGAAGAGCATCACAATATCCAGGATGTGCCCACCGCGACTTTCCGTTGGACCGAGGCTGGCCACTATACGCCGACTCTATATGTTGGCAACTGCAGCGCGCCGGTGATGACTCGGAAACCCGTGCTCGTTCCCTGCTACAACCCAATCAGTGCCGTCTCCATTACGGGGACAACGTCGGTCCAAGCGAACACGCTGATTACCTTGACAGCGCTTATTA
>JAUQXC010000206.1 GCA_030834825.1 Thermoflexales bacterium | reverse complement strand
GGCGACCATGCGCTTGGCGATGGTCTGGCGCAATTTCGTCGGCGTCACTTCTTCGGCCTTCAACACACTGGGACCCAGGCGGCCGGGTTGCGCCATTGCGGCGATCGGTTGGGCGAAGCCCTCCGGAGCCGCCGCAACGGCGGGCGTGGCTGTTTCCACATCACGTTTGACGATGCGGCCGCCCGGTCCGGTGCCCGTCAATTGAGCGAGGCTGACGCCTTTCTCTTGCGCAATGCGCTTGGCAAGCGGCGAGGCTTTGATGCGGCCATCGCCGCGGCCATTGCCTGCTTGGACCGGGGCCGGCGCCGGTGCGGCAGTGGGTGCCGTCTCAATCGTGCGGGCAGAGGGCGTCTGTTTTGTTGCTTCCGGTTTAGCAGGTGCCTCGGCGGCGGCCGGCGCCGCCGGTTCTGCCGGCGCGCCAAATCCGGCTTCGGCCTTGATCGCCGTGAGGTCTTCATCGGGCGCGCCAATGATGGCGATCATTGTACCGACGGGTACCGTCGTTCCATCGGAGACCAGGATCTCGCGCAGCACACCGTTGCCCGTCGCTTCGCTCTCGATGTTGACTTTGTCGGTTTCAATCTCGACCACGGCTTCGCCCTGCTTGATCGGGTCGCCCACCTGTTTCAACCAGCGCGCGACTTTGCCTTCGGTCATATCGAACCCCATCTGGGGCATAGTCACTTTAGTAGCCATAGCTTGTCATCCTGTCAGGCTAACGTCGCCTTCACCGCCGTCACCACATCCTTGGCCCAGGGCAGCGCGTATTGTTCCAGATTCTTAGCGTAGGGTAGCGGTACTTCCTTGCTGCCCACCCGCTCCACCGGGGCATCCAGATAGTCGAAGGCGTCGCGTGAAATGCGCGCGGCGATCTCGGCATTGACACCATAGGTCGGCCATTCTTCCGTGACGACGATGGCATGATTGGTCTTCTGCACCGATTCAATCACCGGCGCAATGTCCAGCGGCCGCAAGGTGCGCAGATCGACAATCTCGGCTTCGATGCCGTCGTTGGCCAGCGTCTTGGCTGCTTCCAACGCTTGCTGCAGCATGCGCCCATAGGTCACGATCGTGCAGTGCTGGCCGGCGCGCTTGATGTCGCTCTTGCCCAACGGCACGACGAAGTCGCCTTCAGGCACTTCGCCTTTCACGCCATACAGCGAGGTATGCTCAATGAAGATCACCGGATCGAGATCGCGGATGGCCGCTTTGAGCATGCCCTTGGAATCGGCGGGCGTGCCGGGGAACACGACCTTGAGGCCGGGGAAGTGCGCGAATAAAACCTCCAGCGTTTGCGAGTGCGTGGCTGAAAGCTGTCCCCACCCGGCGGCCATGCGCAACACCATCGGCACACTCCACTGTCCACCGAACATGTGATGCATCTTCGCCGCATGGTTCGCCATCTGATCGAGCGTGAGCAGCGCGAAGTTGATCGTCATGATCTCCGCCACCGGACGCTGCCCGCCCACGGCGGCGCCCATCGCCGCCCCGGCGATGACGCCTTCGGCGATGGGCGTGTCACGCACGCGTTCTTCACCGAACTCTTCATACAGGCCCTTGGTCACGGCAAACGCGCCGCCGTAGGGGCCGATGTCTTCACCCATCAAGAATACGCGCTCATCGCGGATCATCTCCTCACGGAGCGCTTGCTTCAATGCTTCACGAATGGTAATGACAGCCATTTTTCTGGTTCCTTGTTTGTCTTGGAAGCGTCATTGCGAGCGTTCTGAGCGGAGCCGCGCTTTGTGCGGCAGAGTCGAAGAACGCGAAGCAATCTCATTCTCAATCGCCAAGGGGATTGCTTCGTCACATCCTTCGACTACAGCCCACAAAAAGCGTGAGCCTCCGCTCAGGATGTTCCTCGCAATGACGGTATTAAGTCGCCGGAGCTACCATCGCCTGGTGTTCCGGCTCGGCGTAAGTGTGATCATACAGGGTCGAGATATCAGGCGCCGGCGAAGCTTCCGCAAACGCCACAATCTCTTTGATCTGGCGCTCCACATCGGCGTTGATCAGCGCGATGTCCTCGTCGGTCAGGCCCTGCTCCACCAACAGGCTGCGCACCCGTTCGATCGCATCGCGTTTCTTCCACTCCTCGAGCTTTTCCGGATCGCGATACTTGTCGGGGTCGGCCACCGAGTGTCCTTGATAACGATAGCATAACGCTTCGATGAAGTACGGGCCTTTGCCGCTGCGGGTATACTCCACCGCCTGCTGCACCGCTTCGTGCACGGCCAGCGCATTCATGCCATCGACCTGCACCGACTCGATGTTGGCCATGCGCGCCTTGTGGTGCACGTCGAGCACGGCCGAGGCTTTCTCGATCGCCACACCCATGCCGTACTGGTTATTCTCGCACATGAAGATCACCGGCAGTTTCCACAACGCGGCCAGGTTCAAGCATTCATAGAACTGGCCATTGTCGGTGCTGCCGTCGCCGAAGAACACCATGGCCACGCGATCTTCCTTAGTGCGCTGTGCGGCCAGGGCCAGACCGACTGCGATGGTCAGGTGCCCCGCGACGATGGCATAGCCGCCCCAAAAGTTTTTCGAGGTGTCGGCAAAGTGCATCGAGCCGCCACGGCCTTTGGCCACGCCGGTTGCCTTGCCGTACAACTCCGCCATCAAACGCTGGGGATCAAGTCCGCGCACGAGGGCGTGACCGTGATCGCGATAGTGCGTCACGATGTGATCCTGCGGACGCAGGGCGTGAATCGCGCCGACGGCGATGGCCTCCTCGCCAATGTACAAATGCAGGAAACCGCCGATCTTGCCCTGTTGATACGCGACCCGCGCTTCCTCTTCAAAGCGGCGAATCAACACCATCTCACGATACCATTGCTGCAAGGTCTCGCGATCCGGCATTGGCCGCTCACTCACCTGCGCCTCGCCGTTGGGCGAGGCCTTTCCCGCTTTCTTGACTGCTGCTGTTGACATGGGTCTCACTCCAGAAAAGATAATTGCGGCGCAGAGACTTCTGCACAGACAAACACCTGCGCCGCACAGCACGCAGGTGTCCACGGCACACAAACCGTTTTGATGATTATACCCTATAAAAACCCGTTGAACAGGGTTTCGCGACGACAAATTTCGGATTGCGCGCTATTACCCGATCGGGTAATGCCCTCCGCGATCGGCCCGACGCGGTGCGTAACAAGCACGCGGCGCATAACAAGCACGCGGTGTCAAATAAAAGCCGATCGGGTCAGCTTAGGGTGCGTAAAAGAATTACCTCCGCTCGCGCTGGACACATGCACCCACTGCGTGCAGTGCGGTGTGGTTACATCCGGCGGGAAGGGTGGATGTAGCCATCCACCCAGAGCAAACTGGGAAGTGATATTTTTGCGAACACTTAGCGTGATCGGGTTGGTCGAACCGCTCCAGGTTCATCCGACATCCACACGCGGCGCCGTCAATGAATCGGCCACCTGCCGGAATTGATCTTGATCGGCGAGAATCAACAGGGTATCCCCGCCTTGCAGCACAGTGCTACCCGTGGAGACAAGAAACTCATCGCCTCGCCCGATTAAGATGACCAGCACGTCACGTGGCAGATGCAATTCCACAATCGCCCGGCCCACGGCAAACGATCTCGCCGGAATGACCAGCTCCCGCAGTTCGCTCTTCAGACCCTTGACGGGCGTATATTCCAGTGGGAAAGATCGTTTGGGCGTTAACGGGGCTTCAACGCGCAGCCAGTGCGCCACCCGTGGAATGGAGGTACCTTGCAACAACACTGAGGCCAGCACTACGAAGAAGACGATATTGAAGATGAGCGGCGCAGAGGGCAGGCCGGCCACGCGCGGATAGGTCGCCAGAATGATTGGCACGGCACCGCGCAAGCCCACCCACGAGATCAGGGCCTTCTCACGCGCCGACATCTTAGATCCGATCAGGCCGATGAACACGGCCACGGGCCGCGCGACCAGCATCAGCCACAAGACGATGAGCAGGCCAACGCCGATGACGGGGAATAGTTGTGAAGGAAAGACCAGCAGACCCAGCGTGAGGAACATGGCGATTTGCATCAGCCAGGCCAGGCCGTCGTGAAAGCGTAACAGACTGCGCTTATGGATAAAATCGCTGTTACCCACGACAATGCCGGACAGATAGACGGCCAGAAAGCCGTTGCCACCCAGGACGGATGCCACGCCATACACCAGCAGCACAAAGGCCAAGGTCAAGACGGGATACAAACCATCGTAATTCAGCTTCACACGGTTGACGATCCAGATCAGGGTGCGGCCCAGACCGTAACCCAACAGCGCACCCAGCGCCATTTGCAACACCAACTGCCCAAGCAGTATCATCGGCGAGTCGATCTGCTGTGCCAAGATTCCGATCAACCCGATCGTGAGAAAGACCGCCATCGGATCGTTGCTGCCCGATTCCAACTCCAGCAGCGGCTTGAGTTGGCCCTTGAGGCTAATGCTCTTGGAACGCAAAACGGACATGACGGCCGCGGCATCGGTCGATGAGACAATTGCGCCCAACAACAACCCTTCCAACAAGGAGATGCCGAGCACCCACTGCGCGAACAATCCAATCAACAATGCCGTCACGGCCACACCCAACGTAGCCAGGATGACCCCTTGCTTCAACACCGGGCGGATGCTCTGCCAGTCAGTCCCCAGGCCACCCGAAAACAAAATAAAACCCAGTGCAATGACGCCGATGAATTGTGTCAGCGCCGGATCGTCGAAGTAGATGCCGCCCGGCCCGTCCGATCCGGCCAGCATGCCCAGCAGCAGGAAGAGCAGCAGCGCGGGCACGCCGAAGCGATCGGACACCTTGCTGACCAGCACACTGATCATCAGCAGCAATCCGGCAATGGCAAGGATGATTTCGGCGGGGATTGACATCGAGTCCTAGATAAAGCAGGCAGGCTGGCGTGATTACTCACGCCAGCCTGCAAATGTCAGACCGCTTACGGTGTCGTCGTGGTAATGGGTGGGGCCGAAGCCGGTGTCGCCGCCGGCAACGGGTTGGCTTGATTCTGCAAATCATTTAGATTGAGAATAAACGGATTGTTGCCACCCGCTGGCAGCATGATCAAGCCGACGTTGGGCGCCAGTTTCTGAATGTAAGTGTACGTCAGCAGATCGGGATTGGTCTTCAGGGCTTCGGCGATGAGGCGCAGCGCTTCAGCGTCGCCTTTGGCCCTGGTCACGGCGGCTTCCGCATCACCGGTCGCCCGCAGGATGACGGCATCGGCTTCACCTTTGACCTTCGCCCGCAGCTGCTCGGCTTCTTGTTGCGACTTCTGCACCAGCAGCTTGGCTTGCTCGGATTGCTGCTGGGCGATCTGTTTCTGCTCGATCGATTGCGCATACTCCGGCGAGAAAGTAATGTTGCGCAGTTGGAAGGCATCGAGCACCAGACCCTGCTTGGCGAACTCCGTAACCAATTGATCGGAAATGACTTGCTGTAGCTCGGTGCGCTTGGCACCGTAAACATCTTCCACGCGATACCGCGAAGTCGTATTATAGATGACGTTGCGTGTGGTCGGCCGCACAAACCCGCCGATATAACGCTCCTGGCTCTGCCAGGTGCGGCGAAGTTGAACAACCTGCACCGGATCGACGTAAAACCGTACTGTCGCATCGACATACACTTGCTGAGCGTCAGAGGTACGCGCTTCTACAGCGTCATTGCCCTGCTGTGCGCCCTCGTTGGTCGACCCAGACATCGTATATTCCTGCTTCGCAATACTAAAGCGATCCACCGATTCGATGAAGGGCGTCACGAAGTGGATGCCGGGGCCGATCGGGGCTGGGCGCACGCCGCCCTCCGATAACGGGCTGACTACTACGCCGGATTCAAACTGATCGATGAAAACCAAGCCCGCGCCCAACGTCATTGAAGCCAGCCCGCCGATCAACAGGATCAGCACGAGTAGGATCGATACCCTGGTCGTATGCCGCTGCGATCGCATGGAGATCACGTAGAACAGGTACAGCCCCAGGCCGATGATCAACGCCCAGCCTAGAATTGTGAAGACGACTGAGAAACTCATGTTTTTGCCTCTTTCTTGTATTTAGGACTCACGGAGTTCATCGGCAGTTGCACTGCCGTCGCCGCAGTACAACTACGGCAAAACATCTTCAACTGCGTCAGTCCCATAGGTGAAAATAGGACACGTGGATTGATCGATGTACAGGAGATTATACCCCCCCTGCCTGCCCACGGTTGACTGCTGTCTGACTGCTTCCCCCCAAATAAAAACCGGGCCTTGGTGCTAAGCCCGGCCTACCTCACCCCCACCCCTCTCCTGCGAACGGCAGTTGGTTCGTAGGAGAGGGGAGCGATCTCATACGACTCCAGGTTAAACTTCACCCGCCCGCTTGCCCCAACGCCTTCAGCGCAGCGGCGGCCGCATCACCCATGGTCTTAATCATCGTCGCGCGATTGTCCAGCGCCTGCTTGACCGTGGCCTGATGCAGTTCCCAGATCGATTGCGTGATCTCGCCCGCCGCGTCCGTGGGCGCCAGCACGGTGGCATCGCCGTCGAGCGAGATGGCAGTGTAAGCGCGCAAGGTCGCCTTGCCTTCCAGCTTGATTTTCTCTTCAGTCACATCGATCGCCACTTGATCAGCGGGTGTGGTATAAGTGCGCACCTCCAGCGTGCTGATGTCCTGCACGAAGTTGTTCAACTTCCCGGCCAGATCTTTGGCATACTTCTTGACAGCGTCTTGCAATTCAGACATGAGGCTCCTTTCAAGTGTAGTGGTCAGTGATCAGTTGTTAGTGATCAGTTGTTGGTTGCTGGCAGTTGGCGGTTGGTCATTGTTCATTGCTCATTGTCTTTTAATCGCTTGCAACTTGCGCCATTCGGCCAGGACGTCTTTGACGAAATTCCAGACGGCAGGCAGCGCCAACCATTGTCCGCCGGGCATGCCGAGTTTTACCGCGATGTTGGCCGCGCCCGCCCCCACCACTCCGACAAAACGCAGGGTGCCCCGCCGCCACTGCAAAGTGACAGCCACATTGTGGCGATGCAGAGCCATATCGTCGCTGGTTACCGTGGGGATCCACGTCGTGCGGAAGTCGCCCATCCAACCCACGGCCGTCCGCCCGATCGGCACACCGGCGATGGCGGTTTCCACGTGGGCATAGTGCGCCATCATCTCGCGCACCTGCTCCAGGAAACGCCGCCACTGGCTGGTTGCTTCCAGATCGCCCTCTTGCTCGGCCTGCTTCCTCCGATCGAACAACCCATACGACACCGGCTCCATCAACCGCTGTAGCGCGGCTTCGAGCGTCTGCGTCGGTTGCACGAACTCCGGCGGCTGATCGAGCGGCGCGGCAAAGGACACACCGCCCGCCTGCGCGATCTGTGCCAGCCGCTGTTCGGCCTGCTGTAACAGAGCTTCCTGCTCTTGCAAATCCCGGCGCTTGAGCTGCAACAACGCGCGGCCTTCATCCGCCGCAGCGAAGTTCACGCGATGGATCGGTTCTTCGGGCTGAGCAACCTCGCCCACTGCAAACGACACACCGCGGGAGGCAGGCACAACCTCCCATAGCCCGAACGGATCTGCGTTGACGCCGGGCAAGGCGAAGCCGGAGAGTTGGAAGGTGTTGTCGGTCATGATTGCTGTTGTTGCGCAAGTTGGCAACTTGCGCTATTTGCCACCCAGCAGACCGATCAGTTTGGTCGCCAGTTCGGCCATCGTCGCCAGAAACGCCGCGCGATTTTCCTGCGCCGCCTGCACCATCGAAAGGTGCACATCCCAGACGGCCTGATCGATGTTGCCGTTCTTCTCTGGCACGCAGACTTGCACGTCGCCGTCGAAGGCGATGCGGGTCAGCGCGCGCATTCTCAACTCACCGTGCAGCTGCCTGTCATTGTAGTCGTAAGTGACCTTGCTGAGATCATCGGTGGAGTAGGTCACGACCTCCAGGCTGCTGATGTCGTCAGCGGCGCGCTTCAGCGAGTCGGCCAGTTCGCTGGTGAATTTCTTGATCGAGTCGGTGAGACTGCTGCGTTCTTCCTGCACGGCGAAAGAGAAGGCCGAGGCCTCGAAAGAGGCCGCATTGGTCTCGCTCGTCGGCGTGAGGGTGGCGGCAGCGGTGGCCGTGACTGTGGACACGGGTTTGTTGCTGAGGGTGACCGCTTCGATAACGGGCCGTTGAGCTTGAGCAGGCTGATCAGAAACCGGCAGACGCACCGCCGGATCGCCGATGATCACATAGGCGCGTGCGTCGTTGTTGGCCGTCCACATGCCGGCCAGCGCCACTTCATCAACCTTGCCGCCGAAGTTCAGATCTTCGATCATCGCGGTAAGGTCCGAAGAGATTTCGGCATAGCGCGTGTTGAAGTAGTCCAGGGCATGACCGATCGGCTTGTCGGCCAACAGGCCCAGCAGCGCACTTTCGAAAGTCGTTAACTGCTCCCCCGCGCGATCCCACATGAATGAATAGCCCCAGGCACGCTCGACATGTCCCACGACGGCCAACATGCCGCCTTGAGGATGACTCAAGAGACGGCGCGGCAATTGCGCCAGAAAAGCGCGCGGTGCGATTTCGGCGCGCTGCTTACTGGCCTGCTGCGCGAACTCATCCCAACGCGGCGTGCCCGCGCCGTAGCAGGCAAAGAAGAACGCCATCGAACCCAGCAGGCGCGCATCGTTGCTCACGTCGTCGGCAGAAAAATAGAACTCCGCGGGAATGGCTTGCTTCCATTTGCCGGGGCCGGGCCAGTCCTGACAGAGCAGCGCGCCCTGGTGCGGGAACTGACGTGGATCATTGTTAGGGAAGCCCAGGCCATGACTGGCCGTGTACAGCAGTGTGGGGGTTTTGCCGCTGTTGATCAAATCAGAGAGGTTGGCTTTCGTCGCCTGCGCTTCCAGCAAAGTGTTGATCTGCCAGCCACTCTGCGTACCCATTTTTGCGGATAGCGGCTTGATCATGTGATCGGCGCTGAGCTGGGTGGCTTGATCGCCGGACGTGCGCACGCCAAAGAACGTAGCCTGTTTGGGCAGAGCCAGTCCGCCGGTTTCAGCCTGCACCACGCTGCGCGCATAGGCCGCGTACTCATCCAGCGTGTCAAAGTGAATGCGCCCCACGGCATACTGCACGTCGAGTTGATTCTGAAAGCGATAGGGGATCGCTTCGGGATCGCCGACGATCAGCAAGTAGTACGGCACTTTATCCGGATCCGCCGGGCCGGGTCCCATGCCGTGGCGTCCCAGCCATTTATTCTTAGTCTCATCGGGGCGATAGCCCTCCGGGCCGAGATATTCGCGATACCGCTCACCGGCCTTTTTCTGGCGATGGGCCAACAGCTCGCTCAACGCTTCCCGAATCGCCGGATCGGCGTTGTGCGCCATGAGGATGCCCCATCCCACAGACGCGATCTGGGTCGGGTCAAACCCCTCTTTCACCGCCCAGTGTGCTTCCTTGCGCTGCTTGAGCTCGTTGAGAAGGCCCTCGTCGATCTCTTCGCCTTTGATCACTTGCGCCAGTTGATGCGACGTCATCGGCGGCAGTTCGTAATCGCCGGACGCACCGTTGATGCCGTTGAAGTAGAGCTTGGTTTTGTCGGCCATGAGCTGATCTCCTAAAATCACGAAATGATTTCACATGGTTACTGCATTGATTGACGCTACGGACTCGAGGCTTCAGCCGGACTCCGCCTACGCCCAGCGCGCCTCCGCCGCGTTGCGGCGGGTACGCCCCACCTAGCGCGCCCCCGCTGCTTTGCAGCGGACAGGGCGTGTCCCACGCTCCTGTGGAGCGTGGGGGGTGCGCCGGGCGAGGCGACAGCATTCGGGCATGACGCTTACTTTCCCAACAACGCCTCGCGCTCCTCCGGCGTCAACTCGCGCGGTACCACCGCTTTTGACAGACGCAGCACATCCTCAAACAGTGCGGGATAGCGGCGAATCGTCGTATCGCTCGAACCGGAGACAAACGTCCGGCCATCGGGCCGATAGGCCACCGCCCGCACCAGAGCAGTATGTCCATACAACATGCCAATCACTTCGGGCGACGGCTTCGTCAAATTCCACAGATACGTCGCCTGATCGCGTGAGCCGGAGATGAGATATTTTCCATCAGGACTGTAGGCCACGTCGTAGACATAGCCAGTATGGCCCGCCAATATTTCAGTGGTCTTGAACGTGCGCGTATCCCACAAGCGGATCGTATTATCCCACGCGCCTGAGGCGAGTTGTTGACCATCCGGCCGGTAGGCCAGGCCAAAGACATCGCTGGTATGGCCCGCCAGCGTCGTGATTAATTTCCCGGTGGCCATGTCCCACAACTTGATCGTGTCGTCGCCTGAACCGGTCGCCAGCGTACGGCTATCGGGACTAAAGACGACCGCATAGACATCGTCAAGATGTCCTTCCAACTTGTACAGCGGCTGCCACGTTTGCGCGTCCCAGATGACGGCGTTCTTGTCCCAGCCGCCGGTGGCGAGGTAATGCCCATCCGGACTGAAGGCTACCGCCGCTACTTGATCTTTGCCGTGTCCGCTTAACGCGATCGTCGCTGTAGTTGGCTGACCTGCCGAGATGGCCCAGATGCGCGTCGTTCCATCAGCACCCGCTGTCGCGATCAACTTACCATCAGGACTGAAGCCCGCACTCCACAGACCCCCGCCGATCCTGGGCAAAGCCATGACCTTCTCCCCGCTGACCGCGTCCCACAACTGCACGCTGCCATCGGCGGACGCGGAAGCCAGGAGCGTACCCGTGGGGTTGTAGATCAAACGCCGCACGCCGGACGTGTGTCCATTCAACGTGGTATAAGCGGCATTGGCCGACGGCAGCCGATCCCACATCCAGATTGATCCGTCACCTGATCCGCCCACCACCCAGCGGCCATCGGGACTGAAGGCCGCGCCGTTAATCACGCTCGTGGGGCCGGTCAGATAATCGATGTACTGGGTGTCACTGCGCCCGATCGCCCAGATCAGCACCACGGCATCGCTGCCACTCGACAGCAAGTATTGACCATCCGCTGAATAGCTCACACTCCGCACGGCATCCGTATGGCCCGTCAAGGTTATTCGCTCTTGCCCGGTCTGCACATCCCACACCCGCACCGTGCGATCATCCGAGGCCGAAGCGATACGCTTCGAATCCGGACTGAAGGCGATAGCATTGATGTTACCGGTGTGACCCGTCAGGGTGATCGGCAACCCAATCGAGAGTGCGCCGCTCGCCGTGAGTTCGATCGGATGCAGCGTCAGCGATCGGTCCCACGACCCTACGCCCAACAGTTTGCCATCGGGACTGAAGGCCACACTGCGCACCGTGCGCGCGTGATTGGTCAACGAGATCGGCTGCCACGTCTGCGTGTTCCAGATGAACGTCTTGGAATCGCCGCCACAGGATGCCAACCATTTGTTATCAGGACTATAAGCGACGCTGAATACCAGGTTGGTATGGCCGGTGAGTGTGATCACCGGCGCGCCGTTCACCTGCCAAATCTGGATGTTTTTGCCATTCGTAAACGCGATCTGCTGCCCATCCGATCGGTAAGCTGCGCCCCAGATGCCGCGCTCATCCGATCGATCTTCAGAGAGGCCGACACCGACGGGATAAGTGTAGAGCAGCTGCCGCGTCTGAGCATCCCAGGCGCGTGCTTCCCCATTGACCAGGCCCGCCAGGATTTGCCGGCCATCCGGGCTGTAGAGCGTAGTGTAAACGACATCCGGCACGTCGGGCAAGGTCGTCGTCGGGTAATAATCGAGAGTCGCCTGCCGCAGCGCGATTTCGGATTCGGCCGTGTGGGCCGCCGCGTTGGACATGCGCGACACGATGATGGCCTGCTGTTGATCGCCATATTGCAAGCGGCTGGCCACGGCGGCATATTCACGTGAAGCGGCGATGCGGCTTTGCCGATAAGCGATGAAACCCGACACACTGACCACCGCGATGACGATCGCCGCCATGGCGAATCCGGCGATGTTGAGCAGGCGGCGGCGGCGGCGTGATCTTTCCAGCTGCACGCTCGCCCGCACAAATTCGATCTCCTCCGGTTCCACGTCGTCCGGCTGCGCAGCGATCCAGGCCTCGGCTTCGCGCAGCGCCTGTCCCAAAAACAGCAGGCCGCTGTGCCGGGTCTGCTGCCATTGTCGGGCCGTCAGGCGCAGCGTGGTTTGACGAGCAGCATCATAGGTTCGATCGGCTTGCAGCACCGGATCGATCAAGCGATCGTGCGAGAGTTCATACCAGCGTGCTCCGGCGCGCACGTCGCTGCAGATCAAGTGGCGTTGTTCAAGCAGATCGACCGCAGCATTGGGCAGGCCGGCGGTATCTTTTTCACTGCGCAGCACCAGGCCGCGCGTCTGCATGGGCGTGATCAACTGCCGATCGAACCAGTGGCGCACGTCGCGCTCTTTGACGCTGGTCTGTTGCGTCACCTGTTTGACGGCGCCCTCATAGAAATTAATCAGCGCCCGATCGATGTTGCCATATTGCTGCACATCTTCCGCCGTGATGGTCTGGCGATCGTCCGGCAGATTGGCCCACAGCTGATTGCAGACCACCTGTAGCTGCACCGGTTCCACGCTTGGCCCGATCGTCATTTCGTCTTTCAGGGCGAAGGTGGTGGCCTTGATCCGCCGCAGATCATTCACCAGATTTTCGGCCACGTCCGGCTCGAACGAACAACCCGCCAGGGCAGCCGGTTTCTTCACCGCCTCCAGTGCACCCTCGTAGCCCAGGCGCTCCATGCGATAGCGTATCTTCAAACGTTTAGGCAGCAACGGCGCGTAGGGATCAAGCCCGGCCACAAAGTCTTCGCGCATGGCCAACACGATGCCCAGTTTGGGGATCTTCTCCAACGCTTCGGCCAACTGCTCGAAGAACCGCTGCGCCTCCTGCCAGTGATCGCGATGGGTGGTGAGGATCTCCTCAAATTGATCGAGGATCAAAACCGGCGGGTGGGGTTCTTCGAATTCGTCGCGCGGGGCGTTGGCCCACTGGTGCTTGATGGCAGCCAGCAAGTTGTTGCCCGTCATCGTCGCCAGCGGCGTCTCCTGTCCCATCAGGCCCATCCACACACTGAAGACAAAAATGTTCTTCACAGCGGTCGCGGGCAGACCCGGCGGCAGTTCGCTGCCCACGCGCACGATGGGTAGGACGTAGAACCCTTCTTCTTCCAGATGCGGAATGATCTGCGTGTTGAGCAGTGAAGTCTTGCCCGCGCCTGATTCGGCGTAGAACAATACCACGCGCTCAGCCATAATCAACGCCAGCAGATCGCGTGTTTCGCGCGCACGGCCAAAGAACCGATCGCGATCAGCGCGTTCAAAGGGACGGGGACCAACGTAGGGATTGTTGTGCATGGTAAGTGGTGGTTAGTAGTTGTTGGTTGCTGGTGATTAGTTGTTGGTCATGAGCAAAGAGTGACGCGTAGGCGAGATCGCCCTGTCACCCTGTCATGCGCAGCGTGTCACCTTGGCATGTTCCCTCAACACATCCTGATACACAGCAATGATGCGTTCCACGGTCGTATTCCAGCCGAACTTCTCACGAACATGCTCGACGCACACTGACCATGCCGTCGCCTTGAAATCCGATCGAATGAAGTCTGTCACGTGTGCTGCTAAGGTAGCATAATCGCCTGCAGAAAACAAGCGGCCTACGTTTGAGGTCACCAACTGAGATAGCCCGCCCACCTCACTCGCGATCACAGGCGTGCCGCAGGCCAGCGATTCGATCACCACCAACGGGAACCAATCGGTGCGTGAAGCCAGCACGGTTACGTTGGCGAGGTTGTACAACTCCACCATCTGCGCTGCATTCTGATGACCGAGGAAGATCACCTCGTCGCACAGCTTCAACTCAGCACACAGCGCTTCGAGATGAGGACGCTCGTCCCCCTCCCCGGCGATGAGCGTCAACGGGCGTTCCGGTCGCCGGGCATAGATCGCGGCGGCGTGCAGCAACACCGCGGCGCCTTTGATGGCCGTGAGTTTGCTTCCGGCGAAAACCATGGGACGATCAAACTCGCTGATACTGTAACGCGTCAGCGCCTGACGCCTGTCAATGAGGTGAGGCCTGAAGAGCGTCGTATCCACGCCGCTCGTGATCACCCGCACCCGATCCGGATCGAGGCCGTAAGTCTCAATCGCCTTAACGCGCTCTACTTCGGTCAAGGCCAACACCCGATCGGCTTGACACAGCCCCTTTAGCGCCAGCTCGCGATAGGCTGGATAATGCAGGAAGCCGTAATGCTCCGTGCCGTGCAGCGAGATCACGTAAGGCACAGCCAGATCGGCCAGCGCCGCGCTGATCACCCAGCCGTGATGCGCATGCACGATGTCGGGCT
>JAUQXC010000205.1 GCA_030834825.1 Thermoflexales bacterium | reverse complement strand
TGGCGATCTCTTCTTCCACCCGCCGCATCAACGCACGCCCCACGCCTTGGCCATGCACGCTGGGATCGGCGCAAATCCAATAGAGGTCATACCCGTTACCCGATAGATCGCGCGGTCCCCAGCAAGCGTAGCCGACCACTGCGCTTTTATCACGACAACTCAGAAAGTAGTAACCGCTGCTCTCCGGCCCTTCTTCATAACCTTCGAGCAATTCCGTAACCGTGTCCACTTCCGTTTCGTTGAAAACCGCCGCGCGCTTCGTCATCTCCATGATCGCATCAAACTCAGCGTGGCAGGTCGCGCCAATCTCATACTGCGTCTCAGGCATGACCACAACGCCTCCCCCAGGCCCACTCGACGATTTGAGTGGCCATCTTGGGATACGAATAGCCCGCGACCCGCGCGGCATTGGGGAAACCGGCATCCGGCGCCAGGCACGGATTGGGATTCACCTCCAGCACGTAGGGGACACCCTCGCGCACCCGCAGGTCCACGCGCGCGTAATCGCGGCAGCCCAGCGCGTGATAGGAGCGATAGGCCACGTCGCGAAGGCGGGCGGCCGTGGCGGCGTCCACGTCGGCGGGGCAGAGCACCGGCATCGATTGATATTCCGGCGACTCAGGATTCCATTTGGCGTCGAAGTGGCAGAACTGCTGATACGGGTTTTTCCACTGCGTGAAGCTCAACTCGGCCACGGGCAGCACATGCGTCGTGCCATTGCCCCATAACCCGATGTTGAACTCACGTCCGATGATGTACTCTTCGGCCAGCGCCGGTTGGCGGTACACATCCAGGACGTACTGCACCCGCTGGCGCAGCTGTGCATCGTCAAAGACCACGGACTCGCGCGTAATGCCCAGGCTGGCATCTTCAGCCACGGGTTTCACGATGGCAGGCAGCGGCACGCTGATCGCTGCCTCTGATCGTTCGAACACCTGGAAGGGTGCAGTCGGGATGTTCTGCTTTTGCAACACCTGCTTGGCGCGGCCCTTGTCCAGCGAGCGGCGCAGGGTCGCCGTGGGTGCCCCGGTATAGGTGATCCCCAACTTGTCGAGCCGTGAGGTGATCTTCACGTCGTCCGTGGCGCGGCCCTGCAGATGCTCACACAGATTGAAGAACAATAGATCGTCGGGATCGTACTTCTCGATCAAGCGGTCGATGTCGCGCAGCGTGTACACAATATACGTCTGGGCGTCGAAACCGGCCTTGCGCAGATTCTTGGCGATGGTCTCGGCGGTATCGATCGTTTCCAGATCGGTTTCCAGATCGCGCGCTTCACCATGATCGAGTTTTTCCACGGCGCTATACCCGACCAGCACTTTGGCGGGCCGCTGCGGCGTAGACGTGTGCACGCGGCGGCGAGTGCGTGGTTCAGCTACGGCATAGGTGTTCAGGGCTAACATACTCTCTCCTTGGGTGCGCCCATCGTCATTGCGAGAAGGCCACGTCGTTTGTGGCTGACGAAGCAATCTCATCTCCATGGGCGAAAGACACCGCACTGCACGCAGTGGGTGCAAGTGTTGCTTCGCCGCGGCGTGGCGCGGGTCGCAATGACGTCGTCCGGTGTTAGCGAACGCGCACTTTCTCGTATTCGTGCAGCGGCACATCGATTTGCAGGCCGTGCCGCTTTAAGGCCGCTTCCAGCACTGAGTAGACCAGGCGGGCGTGCGACCACCCCTCAGCTTCGGCCATCAATGTCAAGTCACTAATCGGCGTGATGCCCGGTAGCGAGTTGATTTCCAAAATATACGGCCGGTTGTTAGCGTTCTTGTCCAGCCGGAAATCCACGCGCGCATAATCGAGCGTGAGGGTCACGCGCATCGTTTCGATGGCCAGGCGCCGCAGTTCGTTGGCCAGCTCGTCAGGCAGCTGCGCCGGACACTGATACTTGTACTCATCCCCCAGATCGATCTTCAACTCCGAACCATACACGTGAATGCCGGTTTCTTCGTAGAGCGAGTTATCGATCATCGAGATCGGGAAGAGGTGCAAGTCAGGGTAGTTACCCACCAGCCCCACCGTCACATCGTTGCCCTCGATATACTTTTCCACCAGCACCGGCTCTTGATAGGCATTCAGCAAGTAGGCGATGCGCTCGCGCAACTCAGCTTCGTCACGCAGAATCGATCGGTCGTCGATGCCCATGCCGGTGCCTTCGCTATTCGGTTTGGCGAACAAGGGGAAGTGCGCGGCCAGGCGCGCATCGAGGAGATCGTCGGCTGTGACAAATTCCTGAAAAGGCGGGGTGAGCAAGCCATGATAGGCCAGCACCCGCTTGGTCATCGCTTTGTCCAGCGTCAGCGCCAGCGCCAGCACCTTGGAGCCGGTGTACGGAATACCAAGCATCTCCAACAGCGCCGGTATCTGGGCCTCACGTGAATCGCCGTGATAACCTTCGCATTGGTTGAAGCAAATGTCAATCGATAGATCCTTCAAGCGCTCCGCCAGATAGGCGTCACCGTTCATGGCGAAGACTTCGTGACCACCTGCTTCAAGCGCTTTCTGGTACGCTTCAATGTTCTTCGGGTGATCGAGCTCGTAAAGAATGTCACGCGGCGCGTCCGGATTGGGCTGCGGCGCATTTTCGACCAGGTTATGCAACAAGGCTACGCGCATGGCCCCACCTCCTGCACACCGGTGTTCGCCCTCTCACCTGAGCGAGAGGGCCACTGTTTGCTTGACGGATCTGACTCGCTACTCACGCTATTGCTCCTTGTTTGATCCTCCCGGGGGTGCCTCCCACCGGGAGAAGGGTTATTCCACTTCGTGATTGATCTTCTCCACGATGTGTACGTCCTTCAATAACGGCCGATCGGCTGTGCCGATGCCCAACGGCTGCCACTTGCTGGCATCACCGCTGCGCAAGCGATGTTCTTCACCACCCCGGGCGTGCACCTCGTTGAAGCCTGCCGGTTCGATCGTCATCCGCTCGCCTTCCAACAGCCCCGCCACGCCGCGCTGACCCGGCTCCAGGCGTTTGCGCGCCTGAGCATCGAGCGCATCGATCGCGTGTGGATCGTAATCGAGCGGCTCGGTATACGTGGTCATGAAGCCTTCGTAATTGCGCAGCACGATCTTGCCGGGGGCCTGCGACACGACGTAGTTGGGCATCACCGGAATCTTGCCGCCGCCGCCCGGCGCATCGACGCAGAAGGTCGGCACGGCAAAGCCGCTGGTGTGGCCGCGCAGCCCCTCGATAATCTCGATGCCTCTTGAAACCGTGGTGCGCAGGTGCCCGGAACCTTCCACCAAATCGCATTGATACAAGTAATACGGGCGCACGCGCATCTTCACGAGTTCATGCACCAATTCGCGCTGAATATTGACCGAATCGTTGACGCCGGCCAGCAGCACGCTCTGATTGCCCAACGGCACGCCCGCGCGCGACAAGCGATCGCAGGCCTGGCGCAGTTCGGGCGTGATCTCGCGCGCATGATTGACATGAATATTCAGCCAAAACGGGTGATACTTCTGCACCATGTCGCAAAATTCCTGATCGACGCGCATGGGCATGAAGACCGGTACGCGGCTGCCAATGCGGATGATCTCGATGTGCGGGATCTCGCGCAGACGAGCCAATAGCTCTTCCAGGAGTTTCGGCGCCAGGGTCAGCGGATCGCCGCCGGAGAGCAGCACGTCACGCACCTGCGGCGTGCGCTTCAGGTAATCGATGGCCGCGTCCCATTCGGAGCGCTTGAACGTTGCACTCGGATCGCCCACGATGCGGCTGCGCGTACAATAGCGGCAATACGAAGCACACTGTGTTGTGACCAGGAACAAGACGCGATCAGGATAGCGGTGAACCAGGCCGGGCACGGGGCTGTGCCGATCCTCTGCCAGCGAGTCTTCCATCTGCGACTCGAATTTTTCCAATTCGCGCGCCGTGGGAATGACCTGCTTGCGCACGGGGCAGTTGGGGTCGTCGGGATCGATCAGGCTGGCGAAGTAAGGCGTGATGTCAACGCGGAACAAGCCCTGAGCATTCAGCGCCTGTTGCTCGCTGTCCGTCAAGTGGATGACCTCGCCCAGTTCTGCGGCACTGTTCAACCGATTAGCCAGCTGCCAGCGCCAATCGAACCACTTTTCGTCGGGAACGTCATACCATTTGGGTGCACAAGTTCGAGTGTTGGGTTGGGTGGGTGTGTTCATCCTTAGGCCTCTGTGATCTCTCAATAAGCTATTCAAATCTCCACGATAACAGTATCGCGGGTTATTCTACCGTACTTCACTCATCCGATCAGTAAAATCATAGTGAAACTTGCTCGATCTGCCTTCGGTGAACTGTCGGTGAAATGAGTTCATGGTTTGAACTACTCTTGTGGCCCAAGCTGCGGTAGCCTGGAGGTCTGTCGAAGGTTGGAGCAGGCTGCCTGTGCTTCTCCGTATCAGGGTCAGGGTGCCGGAGCCTGGAAAACAAAAACTGCCGCAACACGCGGCAGTTCCCTCGCTTCCTTCTTCTTCGGCGTTAAGGGACTTAGCTGTCCGGCGCGGCGAGCATGTAACCGTGCCCCCGCACCGATTGGATATATTCTCCGCTCTGCGGATCAAGACTCAGCTTGCGCCGTAGCAAACGCACATGGGCCTTGAGTAATTCTTGCGCCTCGCTGGGGCTGCCATCGTAGCCCCACACTTCGCGCAGGAGTTGTTGATAGCCAACGACTTTTCCGGCGTGTTGCGCCAGGACAAAGAGCAGTTGATACTGCACCGGCGGCAGATTGACCCAGTGCTTGTTCTTAATCCGAGCCCGCTTGCGTTCGGGATCGATGACCATCTCGCCAATCTTGATGCGGTGATCAACGTTGCGTTTGGGGCGGATGAGCGCCAGAGCGGCCGTGACCCGCTTGCGATCGGCGACCGTGGGCCGCATGGAGGAGGTCCTGACGGGTACGATGACGGGCCAATGGCCGGTGCTGCTCAAGACATTCAACAGGGCGCGCGGCTGCTGATTCAGCAGCACGCGATCGATGATGAGCAGCTCCACCTGATTTTCTTCCGCCAGTAGACGGGCGGCGACAGCCAGATCGCTGGCGACCAGGCACATCACCCGTTCGGCGGCCAGCGCCTGGGCCCAGCGGGCGGCAACGCGCTCAGCGGCGATGACGATCACGTGCGGACGACGGCGGCGAGACCCTGCGGCAAGATCAACCATGGTTTTACCTGAGATGAGTATACAATGAATGGCCTGACAAGTAGAAATCGGGTGTGGGGTGCACGGCGGCTGAATTGGCCTGCGCGATCAATCGGTGTACAATCCAATTGGTCAATGGTTGTTAGTCATTGTGGTTCGCTGTTTGTCTTTATTCATTAGAGCATTGTTCTCATGCCCACACCCGTTCAACATCTCAGCCTGGCTCAACGCCTACTAGAGGATACCAGCTTGCCGGAGGCCGCGCGCGATTGCTTGTGGACGCAACGCGGCGCGTTTCTCTTCGGCAATACCGCGCCCGACGTACAGAATGTCTCCGGCCAGCTGCGTGAGGCCACGCACTTTTTCGTCATCCCCTGGCGGCGCGTGCCTGAACCGCACAAGGCGCTGTTCGAACTCTATCCCCACCTCGCGCTCTCCCGCCAACTTTCGGCGGCACACGCGGCTTTCGTCGCCGGGTATATCTGCCACTTGTGGCTCGATGTGTTATGGCTGCGCGACATCTACCTGCACAACTTTGGCCCCGCCGCACACTGGGGCGCGAATCTGCCTGAACGTCACGTCTATCACAATATCCTGCGGGCGTGGTGCGATCGCCGCGATCAGTTCCAGCTCAACGGCGCCATTGGCCCCGCGTTATCGTTGGCCACCCCGACCGAATGGCTGCCCTTCACGACCGATCGTTACCTTGCGCAATGGCGCGACATGCTGGTCGAGCAATTTCGGCCGGGTGCGGCGATCCGGACTATCGAGATTTTTGCCGAGCGGGGCGGCGTGCCGCCGGAGAAGTTTCAGCAAGTGCTCGCTTCGCCCGATGAAATGGAGCGGCAGGTCTTTGCGCATGCCCCGCTGGAGAAGATTGAGAAGTTCTATCTGGATGGTTACGAGCAGATGGCGGAGTTGATCGTGGGGTATTTTCGTGCGACGTGATTTGAGGGTGAAGATGACGAGTAATCTCAAGTGGTTAGGTTGGTGGGTAATGGTTGCACTAATCTTCGCCGCGTGTTCAACTAGCTTGCGAGTTGTACCTACTCCTCAAGTTACGAGCACATCCATATTTGTTGTTACGGCTCGTATGGCGAGCACTCC
>JAUQXC010000204.1 GCA_030834825.1 Thermoflexales bacterium | reverse complement strand
TGGTAGGCAGTGGCGCGGTGACCCTCTGGAAGATAAGTCAGGAGCACCGCAGGTTGGCGATCGGTCTGCTGCTGATCGCGGCGGGTGCGACACTGGGCTTGCAAGTCGTGACTTCTCAAAATTACGCGGTGGAAACCTGGTGGCTGTTGATCGCGGGGGCTGTGTTTGTGCTGGGCGCGGGGCTGCTCTTGACAGCGGCCATCCGGTCACGACCGGACCTGCTCAAGCTGGGCTTTGTCACGATCAGCGCGGCGTTGTTAATCACTCCGACGGTCTGGTCGGAGCTCACCAATCTCAACGCGAGCAACAATCAATCGCTGCCAGGCGCTTATAGCGGTCAGTCCCTAAACTCGAATGCGTTGCGCGGTGTGCAGGTCAATCAACCGCTGTTGGACTTCCTGCAGCAGAATACCCAGGACAGCAAATACTTGATGGCGGTGCCCAGCGCCATGCAGGGCGCCGACTATGTGATCGCGACCGGGCGGCCTGTGTTGTATCTGGGCGGGTTCATGGGCCGCGATCCCGTCATCACCGAGGCAGGCCTGCAACAATTAGTCGAGAGCGGTGAGCTGCGCTACATCTATTCTGAGGCAGGGGGAGGCGGCAATCGCGCGACCGTTTCAACCTGGATACGCAACTCTTGCACGATCGTCGCAGGCTTCAATACCAACACTCAGAACGCGGGCGCGCCGGACGGCACGTTAAATCGCGGAAATATGGCGGTGTCGCTTTATGACTGTGGTCAGGCGCTGGTCGCCGGGCGTACGCCTTAGAGCGGTTGTTTCCTCAGCACTTCGCTCACCGCCGCAATGTCCAGATCGCCCAGGCCTAGTTGCACTGCCATCTTGTACACTTCATGTGCGGCCGCAACTAACAGCGTCGGCACACCCAGCTCATCGGCGGCGCGCAAAGCGTAGGTGAGGTCTTTGTGCATCCAGCGGATGGTGAAGTGCACATCCTCGTAGTCGCGATCGATCACGCGCGCCGCTTTGCCTTTCACCATCGGGCTGGACGCGGCCCCAGACATGACGGCTTCCAGCACGGCCCCCATATTGAGACCGGCACGTTCGGCCAGCACCATGCCCTCGCTCAAAGCCAACAAATGGATTGCGCCTTGCAGATTGTTGATCAATTTGTAAAGTGTGCCGGAAGTGGGCGGACCAAAATGCACAATGTTGTTGCTAAAGGCAGTGAGCACCGGTCGGGCTGCAGCGATCACGTCGGCCTCCCCACCGATCAACAGCGCCAGTGTGCCAGACTCCGCCGCGAGTTTGCTGCCCATCACCGGCGCTTCGATCGACTTCAAGGCGTGCTGTTGGGCCTCGGCGTGCCACTCTCGAATCCAGTCCAGCGACAAGGTGCTGCATTCCACGGCAACAGCCTGCGACTGCATCGTCGCGTAAGCGCCGTCTGGACCTAGCCACATGGCGCGTGAAGCGACATCGTCGCCCACCATGCTGATCACCACATCGGCGTGTTGCGCAGCCAGTGCGGGCGAATCCGCCCACTGCGCGCCCGCCTCGATCAACGGCGTGGCTTTCTTCTGGGTGCGATTGTAGACAGTGAGCGAATGGCCGGCCTTGAGAAGGTTGTGGGCGATGCCGCTGCCCATGATGCCTAGGCCGAGGACGGTAACATTGGT
This sequence comes from Thermoflexales bacterium, assembly GCA_030834825.1. Taxonomy (GTDB): domain Bacteria; phylum Chloroflexota; class Anaerolineae; order Fen-1058; family Fen-1058; genus Fen-1058. The sequence goes on along the minus strand of JAUQXC010000204.1, from coordinate 7,368 downwards.
CATGTAGTTTGTCTCCATCAATTACGACTGTTCCTTCCAAATAATCCAACGGCGCATGAGCGGTACACAGAATTCCCACACCCCGTTGGGGGCGTTATCACGCTGGCGCAAAATATCGCGCCGTTCAGCGAGTTGCAGATGCTGGCGCACAACTTCCGCTGTGTGGTGCGTGGCCTCCTCCAGTTCAGTCAGTGCCCACGGTTCTGCTCGGCCGGCCATGCAGCGCAGCAAGTCTTGCTGTGCCGGTTCGCTGACCTGCGTCCACACGCCGTCGAAGTAGCCGGTGCCACGCCGGAAGAGATCGTCTCCCAGCGCCGCCTCCACATCGGCTAAGGTTATTTTTACCTCACGTTTCCGGTGTTCGTCAAACAGTTCGTGATTGAGATGATCGAGCGCGTCGCGGCAGACTAATTGCACCAGATAAGGTTGACCACCCGTGGCGGCGATGATGCGCTCCACCGCTGGCAATTCGTAGTTCACTGTGAAATCGGGCGTAGGATTAGTGATCAAGTGACGCGCATCATCAAGTGCGAGATACGAGACGACGATGTTCTGATATGATCCATAAAACGGCTGGGCATAGTCACGGCTCATTTCGTCGAGCGTGTGCAGGCCGCCGAAGACCAATGTGATCCACGGTTCCTGTGATTTGGCGCGCAGGAACTGATAGATTTCCTTGCCCACTTTGCCGTCACGCACGGCCTCTTCGATCGCTTCGAATTCATCTAGTGCCAGAATCAGGCCGGTAACTCCCAAAGTAGCGCGCACCTGTTCCATGAAGCGATTGAATTGAATTTGTGCTGCCGCTGGTGTAGTGAATTGCTCGGTGGGAGGTTGAGTCAGCGTCGCTGTGGGTCGTGCCCGTTTCACTTCGGCATAGATGCGATCGGCCAGCGCCAGCAGCAGATCTGCCGTTGAAGCGACAAAACTGGTCTCGCCCTGCAAGTTCACGTAGGCGATGATGCGGTCCGGCGCGGCCTGATCGAGATTGCGCAGGATGCTGCTCTTGCCCATGCGGCGGTGGCCGTATACGATGATCGAATCAGGATTTTTCTTGGCCCGCCAGGTTTCGGCGATCTTCGTAAAAATATCGCGCCGGCCCACAAACAGCGGCGGAGCAACGGGATCACCGGCGATGTAGGGATTGGCCAGAGGTTTGGCCGGTCGCTGCCACACATCCGACGTGCGATCGACCAGGCCCGTTGCCAGTCGTTCACTGGGCGACATCTGGCGTAGGGCGTTTTCACCCAAACGACCTTGCTCGGTGGCGACTAACGACTGCCAGTGTTTGATGAGCGCTAAAAAGAGCGCTCGCTCGGGGGGCCAAAGTTCAGCCTGCGCATAAGTGTTTAGCTCGTTTAATTCGCCGGCGGCTTGATTTAAAGCAACGGTTTTATTGGCAAAACTGGTGGCTTGCAAGCAGGCGGTCACGGCCTGACTGACATCCCCCAGCCCGGTTAAAATTGCCACTACCGGGGGGGCTAGATAGGGTCGTTGGATACTGGAAATCCAGGCGAGCTGAGCATGTGCCAGACCCAGCTGTTCAAGTGTGTTCACTTCTAAAAACGTCAGCAGGTTCTGCCAGGAATGCGTGACTTCAGCGCCGTGTGGGTAAATACTCACGTCTTCGTAAGCAGAACGAAAGCGTTGGGCTAGTTGTAGGGTGGCAAGGTCTTGCCGATCTAGTTCTGCTTCTTCGTTCAAGAGGGTATATAACATTTTGCAGAATTCGTTCAGGGAGCTGGCTGTTTTCTCACGTCGCCAGCGTGTTATCAACCAGACGATTTGTTCAGACGTCCGCGAGGCACCTCCTGAGCCGTCGGTAAACTTTTGACTCAACTCACTGAGCAAGACCGCGCGCACCGAGGGAAATCTAGGAAGGCGAGAAGGGCGTGTGGGCACAATCAGGTAATTGTCGAGGGAAGGATATTGAACGAACTGTCTCAAGGCTGGCAACGTATCGCTATGAAGCAGATAGGTGGTAAGAGCATGCTGGACGCTCGCGCGTTGAAAGGGGTTTGCGGCTATTCTGGCGGCTATTTCAAGACTCGCTGTGAAGTCTTCAGCTAAGGCTTGTGCTAGAGGGCGACGCAGCCCCGGCAGAGGAATAACCGCTAACTCGTCCCACACGGCAGGATGTTGGGTAAGGTGGAACGTTTTATTTCGATGTTGTCTCCACAAGGTTATCCAAATTAATTCTGGCAAATAGAAGATAAAGCGTGTGGCGCCAATAAGTACCGCTGTCCCTCCCATCCCTCCGAGTGACAGGCCCCATCCCCAGTCTCGCGCTAGTGTTATTCCCATGACGAGACTGAGTGACAAAGTAACAATTCCTCCCAACATTACTCCTACCAGAGTGCCCGAGCCTACATTATCCGCAGCAGCACTTAAGGTTGTGGTTACCGCCAGGCCCCACAGTATGGCTGTTACCAGGCCTGCGAGAGTATTTGAAGACATTCCCAAGGCTGCCCCCAACGTCAGGCCCATCGCTGTCCCCAAAGTCACCGTCGCGATTACACCCACTGCAATTCCCCAGGCAGCCCCCAGCGCCACTCCCAAGGCAATCCCTAACCCGATGCCAATCGCCATTCCCGGAATGACATCTGCCCAGTCCACCGGCATGCTTTGGATGCTGGCCGCCAGCAGAACTAATCCCAACGTCATGAGAAGAGCAATAATTAAAGCGGTCATATACAGTTTCAGTAGGGCCGGTTTACGAAAGACTCTGCCCCCTTCAATCCAATAATCCATAATGAATATGTCTGGAGCGACCAGGTAAAGGTATAGCTTCAACTGGCTCGGCCGAAAGAACACCCATTTAAAAAGCAACCAGTAATGGCGCGGATTAAGCGGACTCAGTATCTGAGGTAGATTAGTGGGATAGCTGGGAAACTTAGGCATCGGCGACTTTCTCTTCAAAGAGCGTTCGAGCGAGTTGTTGAAGACGTGCCGGATGGCAATGGCTGTCGTTAATCAACCGTGCCACTTCGCGTTCCGTGAAAGTGACACCAGTGCCCTGCAAGCGCGCTGCCAGAAAACGACGCGCTTCGACCTCGCTAAAGGGGCTAACGATCTTGCACGTAAAGATGTTGTGAAACGGCGAAACGCTGCCCTTCACGCGCGGTGGAAAGACCTCTTCCAGCGGACTTTGCGTGGCGACGCACATCTTGAAGTTGGGTTCCTGCGCCAGGCTGCGCAGCAAATCGTGCAGGCGCGGGCTGAAGTCCGGTTCAGCCAGGCGTTCCACTTCATCTAATAGCAAGATCACACGGCGCGCGCCGAGCGCGTAGCGCAAATCGCGCAACGTGTTGCCGGTTGCGTTCAACTGTTGCAAGACCATCTCGCAGAAGTCGGCTTCGTCGAACACGCGCTGCAAATCAAGATATTCGATCGCTTCGCCGGGCAGCCACTCCTCGCGCGTGGCGTAGAGGTAGTACAACAACGACGACTTACCCATCTGTGATTCGCCGACGAGCGAAACATTGGTGCGCTTGCTCAACTCCTGGCGCAGTTCGCGCACTAACTGTTCGCGGCCAAAGAACAACTTGGGATCGTTGATGCGACCTGTGGTGTAGAAGGGATTGTGGGCCTGCGAGTAAGAAGGTGGGATGGGTGGTTGCGCATCAATCGGCTGCACCACCGCAAGCGGATCGGTTGCATTGTCAACGTGGACGATGTAGAGATTGCCGTTGATGGTAACGATTTTATCGCGGCCAACCGCATCGCCGCCGATGGAGACATCGCGGGCATTCAGATCGATGCCGCCGCTGATATTCGTAACGGAGGAGGAGGGTTGCTCAGGGTGACGCTGCACTGGGTGAGTATCGGCCTGATCGGGTGGGGCATTTGCTTCAAGGAATTTGGCAAACTGCTGCGGTCGTTCGCGTTGAAGAAGCGCTAACAAAGTCGGCCACTTGTCGTGCCGCTCGCAGTGTTCGAGCAAGTGTTGAACCTTCTGGCCTTTGCTTAGGCCACTGCTGAAATTGTCATACACCGCGCGGAAGCGATCGAAGCAGAGGGTGGTGATTTCTTCGTCGCTGAAGGCATTGATCAGGAACTGTCGCAAATCGGCTGTGTTTGGCATCGGCCCTCGCGTTCAAGCGTTTTCGTCTGGCGTCATCTGCATGCAGTATAATATTTGCAAGTCAAAATTGAAAGCCCACGCCATGCCTACCCATTCATCCACACCGGTGAAAGACACCGCGCCGCCCAAGCATGCCCAGCTGCGCGAGACGCTGCGTCATCAGATCGAAACGCTGCCGCCGGATCAGAAAATCCCGTCGGAGCACGAGCTGTGCGCACAGCATGGCGTCAGCCGCATCACGGTACGCAAGGCGCTGGCTGACCTGGTTCACGAGGGGTTGTTGTATGCCGTGCAGGGCAAAGGCACCTTCGTCGCGCCGCGAAAGTTTCGCATCGAATGGGCACAGGAGATGGCGGGCTTTCACGCCGACATGGCGCGGCGCGGTTTAGCGGTCAAGGTGCGCGTGCTGGAACAGGCCATCGTCCCGGCCACGCAACGCGTGGCCGAAGAACTGAATTTGCAGCGCGGCGATCCGGTGGTGAAGATCGTGCGCCTGCGCTTGGTGGACGAGCAGCCCTTTGACATCGCCACGAACTATACGCCGTGGGTGGCCTTCCCCGGTTTGGAGAAAGAAGATCTGACGCGCGGATCGATCTACACGTTAATCCGCACCAAGTACAACGTGCAGATCGATCACGGCGTGCGGTTGGTGGAGGCGGTGGCCTGCCCGCCCGATGATGCCCGGCTGCTGCACGTCAGAGCAGGTGCACCCTTGCTGCTCATTCACAATACCATGTGCGACGTCCATGATCGCCCGATGGAGTATAGTATCATCAAGCGGCGCGGCGATCGCGCCCAGATCGAGATCGCCGTCGTGACGGCGAATACCCCGTTGTAAAACACAACCCGATTTTCCCTCTTGACGTCAGAGGAAAAAGGGTGTATTCTGAAAGCGCTTTCAGAAGCGTTTTCATATGGAGATTTCATATGAAAAAAGATTCTAAACCACCCAGTATCGATGATGTGGCCCGCCTCGCGGGCGTATCCATTTCCACGGTCAGCCGCGTGGTCAACCGGAATGTGCCGGTCTCGGCTGAGATCGTCACGCGGGTTGAGTCGGCGATGCGGGAATTGAATTACGTGCCACGTCAGGCTGCGCGCAATCTGGCAACCCGTCGCACCCATACCATCGGCGTGCTGCTCTCCGATATGTTGGGCGACTTCTTTCAACCATTGTTGACCGGCATCGAAACGGTAGCGCGCGCCAGCGGATTTGAGATTCTGATCTCGTTGACGGGCGTGGTGCGGCCGCAGGATCAACGTCTGCGGCCCTTCGGCCTGCACAATACCGATGGATTGCTGATCTTCGCCGGGAGCCTGACCCCCGCTGGGATCGAACAGGCGCATGCCAGTGGCCTGCCGCTGGTGCTGATCCATCAGTCGCCGCCGACCGGCTTGGATGTCCCCTGTGTCACCGTCGAAAACAAGGCCGCCTCCCGCAAGATCGTCGAGCATTTGATCGTCACGCATCAACGGCGGCGCATCGTCTTGCTGCGCGGCCCGGCCGACAACGAAGATGCGCATTGGCGCGAGATGGGTTATCGAGAGGCGTTGGCCGCACACAACCTGGAGTTGGATCCGAGGTTGATGGGTGTGGGCGATTTTGAACGCGAAGTGGCGCGGGCGACGATCGAGAAAATGCTGGCCAGTGACACATCGTTTGATGCCGTCTTTACCGGCGATGATGAAGCGGCCGTGGGCGTCATGCTGGCACTGGAAGCGCGCGGCGTGAAGGTCCCGGAAGAGATCTCCGTCGTCGGATTTGACGATCAGCGGTTGGCGGAAATCCTGCATCCGCCTTTGACCACGGTACGTGCTCCCACCGAACAGGTCGGCCAGGAAGCCGCGCGTCAATTGATCAAGTTGATCCGCACCGGCAGCGCCGATCCATTGACGCTGCTGCCGACCGAGTTGGTTTTTCGCCGCTCTTGCGGTTGTCGTGTCTAAACTCTCAACCAGGAGGTGACTGCCCCGATCGATTTATCACATCCCCACTGCTGATCGTCCACCGTTTCTACCCAACAACCTAAGAGGAGTAAGAACATGTCTAGGAGAACCTGGAGTCTCGTGACGCTGCTCGTTGCTGCGTCGTTGCTGCTCGCTGCGTGTGGCGCTGCGACACCTATGCCCGCGCAGCCCTCTGCCGAAACAAAAGCGACGGAAGCGCCCCAAGTGGAAGAACCTCAAGCGACCGAAGCCCCGCAAGCGCCTGCGGCACCCTCCGGTCAGCAACCGGTTGAAATTCGTTGGTTCGTCGGGCTGGGCACTGGCGATGCTCCCGAACTTCAAGCGCCCCAGCAAGCGGTCGTGGATGCCTTCAACGCCTCGCATCCCAACATCCATCTGACCATGGAAGTGGTACTCTACGCCAGCGCCTATGAGACGCTGGCCACCCAGGTGACTTCCGGCAATCCGCCGGATATCGTCGGGCCAGTCGGTGTCTCAGGCGCCGAAGGGTTCCATGGGTTGTGGCTGGATCTGGACCCCTATATCAAGCAGACCAATTACGATCTCTCGGTATTTGATCAAGGGGCGATCGACTTTTACAGAGTCGGCGGAGAAGGCCAGCTCGGTCTGCCCTATGCCATCTACCCGTCGATGATCTTCTATCAGCCAGAACTGTTCGACGAAGCCGGGTTAAACTATCCGCCCCAGAAGTATGGCGAAAAGTATAAGTGGCCGGACGGCACTGAAGAAGAATGGAACTACGATACGCTTCAGAAGGTCGCCATGAAACTGACGGTCGATGAGAATGGCAAGACGGCCGATCTGGCCGACTTTGATCCGAAGAAGATCGCGCAGTACGGTTTTGTCTGGCAAGGGCATGATGACGCCCGCGCCATTGGCTCCTACTTCGGCGCGGGTAGCTTGGTCGCGGCCGATGGCAAGACGGCCCAGATCCCACCAGAATGGGCCGCTGCCTGGAAGTGGACGTATGACAGCATCTGGAAGTATCATTTCCAGCCTGATTACGCCCTCTATCAATCTGAGGCTTGGGGTGCGAGCAACCCATTCAACTCGGGCAAGATCGCCATGGGCATTACGTTCCTCTGGTACACCTGTTGTATGGAGAGCGCGGGTGGCAAATGGGATGTCGCCGTGGTACCAGCGTATAACGGCAAGACCACAGCCAACCTGAATGCGGATACATTCCGCATCTTCAAAGCGACCAAGCACCCGGCCGAGGCTTTTGAAGTGTTGTCCTTCTTCCTGGGTGAAAGCCAGGAAGCCAAGGAGCTGGTGCTGGCCTATGGCGCATTCCCGGCGCGCAAGACGCTTCAGTC
>JAUQXC010000203.1 GCA_030834825.1 Thermoflexales bacterium | reverse complement strand
CGGGTTGGACGGGATTATTGTCGCGTGGCTCCCGCTGGATGGTCACATCCAGTGGCTGAAACGGCGGATGTAACCACGCAGAGCGGACCGGGAGCAATTCCCGCTGAAGCCGGAAGAACCAAATAAGTTTTGTGAGCGGTTTTGTTTTTCCTGGAAAAGAGGCTGAGGTTCAAACCCCACGGGGGCAAGTGTCCTCTCGCCCCGACAGAAAAGGCCACTTTTGAACGCAAGATCATAGGTGGCTTTCGTTTTGAGTTTTCACTGAAAGGCCGTCATGGACACTTAGCTGATATACTTTAAGAAAAGCAAGAGAGGTGGGTTATGAGCGACTATATACCGAGTCCACGACAATGGGTGGCAGAGCAAGTTGAACTCTATGAAGAAAGCGGCGGTACCGCGGGCTTGACTTTGCGGGATACAGGTCTGCCAGTCATCATTGTAACCAACCGAGGCTGGAAGACAGGCGCGATCCGTAAGACCCCGCTGATGAGAGTCGTGGACGGAAACAACTATATCCTCGTGGCTTCGCAGGGTGGCGCGCCGCAACATCCGCAATGGTATCATAATCTGAAGGCGGATCCCAATGTTGAAATTCGCGACAGAACTGAAGTCTCGGTAAGACGAGTTCGAGAGGTAGTCGATGCCGTCGAGCGAGAACGACTCTGGAGTATCGCCGTAAAAGCATTTCCACCTTATCAAGAGTACCAAGCTAAAACCAAGCGCCTCATCCCCATCTTCCTGGCAGAACCTGTAAAATAAGCACAAGACGTGAGGCAGTGGCGTAAAAGTTGTAAGTTCACCCATGCGATGCAGGGCGTGACCCATGTGGTGCAGGGCCGTGGTCCTCTCGCCCCGACAGAAAAGCCACTTCCAAATGCAGATTTGTAGGTGGCTTTCTCTTTTGGTGAATAGTGAAGTCGGAGGCATGGGGCGATGATCCTGCCGGGAAACAAGACCAATGACGACAGAGGACAATCATTTCAATGAGCAACCCCGAAGAGTTACAAAGACAGATTGACGAAAGTGTGCGCCTACTAGCCCCAGAGACACTTCAGCGGGTCAAACTTGCACCTTGGAGCGATGTCACTGACCTTACCATGAATGTGGACGTTCAGGTAGTCGTGAATAATCAACCCAGCCGTGAATTGGAAATCCTTTCATGCCGTTCAGTGAATACTTACTTCACCCATTCAAATGATCCCTTGCTTGGCTTGGAGGAAGATGAGGCAGCTATTCACGCCAATATATTGACCGCCGGGGGACCCCTCATCATTGTCAGGGAGATCACTGGTGAATGGATTGTTAAAGGTATATTGCGGTATTTACAACTAGAAAGTGCAAGATACACAGCCTCTGCATGAAGGCCAACCAGAATGATAACTGAGGCACAACCAAGTCATTACTTCTTCAACTATTCTAGCAACGCTTCGAGCTGTTTGACTGAACCCTCTTGACCTGCTGTTTCAGCAGTCTTGCCCAGACCCGCAATCGCCTTGGCTACATCCTGGCCCGAAAGCACCCCATACACCCATTGCGAGGTTAAGGAATGAAACGTTACTTCGCTGTGACTCTGGCACTTGCATTTCTTGTTGGCTGCTCGGCTCAACTCAACGTGATATCCGAGGGGGCCACCGACGAGGATGTTAGGAAGAACATCCTGGAAACAGAGAATTCACTGGTATTACGGACTGATTTCTCGGATGACGGCGTCTGGGACGCCCTGCGCACCGCCATAGAGGAACCCGCTGGTGAATTTGGGTTTCGGGCTTACGTTGATTTCGTGAGCGATCCAGCTTACGCTAATATCAGCCTGGCCGATCTTCTCACATTAATTTCCCCCGGTTCGGATCACACGTTCATTTTCGTTGTCGACCAGCGCGCCATCTCAGATCCGGAGCATCCTATCCTGGTCATTGATTTATTTGAGGAGCAAAGAGGTCGTTCCTTTCGCGTTATTCCCTCCGAAATGTGGGGTGTTGAAAACAACCTGTCACTTGCCAATCTGGATTTCGTAGAATTTGCAGAACACGTAGATCCGGATGGCGTATTTCGTGGTTTTGGGAACCACTGATACTCACAGATCTTTCTCAGTCGTATCGCTTACATTCATCCGGGTAAAGCTGTTTAGCTTCTCACGTGAGAATCCGTAAGTTATAGCGCAAACTGTATACCGGCTGGAGGCGCTCCTCTTGAGTAGGGGGCGGCGGTTCAAATCCCCACGAGGCTGGTGTCCTCTCCCTCCGACGGAATGGGCGCGTTTTATCCCAAGATGACAAGAGCTTTAACCAGTGCAAAATCACGGGAGTGGG
>JAUQXC010000202.1 GCA_030834825.1 Thermoflexales bacterium | reverse complement strand
GCATGAGATCATGTTCCAGGATGGAGTCATAGGCCGCAGTAACCACCAGTTTGACCTCGCCCCCCCACTCTGCGGTAACCAGGTCGCTCAAGCGGGTCAAGGGCAGCAACATGGCTGGGTGCATCATGGCATCTTCATCGGTCAGCGGCGGCGGCTTATGCTGGCTAAAGACGATGTTGGGATCGCGGTTGACGATCATATTTTTGTAAGCGCACGAATTGCGTTCAATGCGGCAGAGCATGGGTCCAGCTGCTTGCGTCTCGGTTTGGGTGTAGCTGCAGCCGGACGAGATAGTTTGGCCCGGTGACAGCTCGGTGAGTCCACATTTGGGGGCAGGCGTCGCGGTCGGCGGTCCTGCCATGGCGGGAGACGTTGTGCTCGTAGCCAGAGCCTGCGCCGGGGGGGATGAAATCCTGACGACGACTTTGGCGGGTTTCGGTGACACACAGGCTGTCAACAGGCCAAGCAGACAGGCCGCGATAACGATCCAGGCCGGTTGCCACAACCGCGCGAGTTGTGTTCGGAAAAAGTGCACCACCTGAAATGCTGGATGACACGCTCTTTGGGATGCAGCGAAATGGCACACCGGCTCAACCCGGCGCAACCGCCCAGTCACTGTAACAACGACCTTCCACATATCTTTTCACTTCCCAGCCGGCAGCCTCACTGCTTCATTATACCGGAGAGGCGCGGATCTGTGCTCCGCGCCTCTCCAAGTTCGCTGTTCGTGTCACACCACCCGATTGACCATCATGGCGACAACGACCAGAAGTCCCGTGGCTGGGTACTGATCAACGCCATGGGCCCGCGGATGGGTAATAAACCTACCCAATATAGTCTGGGCAACGCCCGCGCGAAGATCAAATTAGTCGGGCTAGTGTTATCACTCATATCTGGATCGCGGGTGCTGCTTGCGATGGATACTTCGATGACATGCGTACCAGTGGCGCTCGGCGCGGTAGCAGTGAACTCGATTGTTCCATTCAGATTCGCCGGCAAGGATGGGGAAATGAGCCAGAAGCATTGGTGAGGCAAACCGCCGCCGCCACAATTGCCGGTAGGATCGCCCAGATAAGCCGGTTTAGCAATAAGTGTGGTATACGTCAAAACATCTAGAGTTTCTGTAATATAGACGGATTGAGCATCTGAAGGCCCAGCGTTTGTAACTAGAATGGTGACCCTCACAGCGCTGTTGGTTGTACTGGGAACACTGGTGGGCGCAATGTGTGTGCTGATCGCCAGATTGGCGGCCGTCTGGACGGTGGTCGTCACCCAATGGCTGAGATGGGTCGCATCGACTGTCGAAGAAACGTAGGCGGTATTGGTGATGACAGTTCCAGTCGGCGTCGAAGTGGTTACCTGTCCCGTGACCGTAATCGTGCGATGTCCAGCCTGATCGAGCGAGAAGGCCTGACACGTGACTACCCCCGCAGTAGGCGTACACCCCGGACTCATCAAGGGAGAACCAAGTTCCACCGGCAACCGATCGGTTACGACTAAGCTGGGTGCCAGCGACGGCCCATCATTTGTGATGAAGATCGTGTAGGTCAGCAGGTTCCCGGCCAGCACCGTAGACACAGCCGATTTGCTCATCTGGAGGTTCGCAGCTGTCCAGATAGTAGTAGGAACAGTGGCGTTCGCACCAGTGAGCACCTGGCTACCAGTCACCACTGCGGTATTGATGATTTGTGTACCGCTGAGAACGTTGGAGTTGACCGTGGGTATGAGCGTAATCAATCGGCTGTGCGCAGGCCCGACATCCATATTCAATAGTGTGCAGGTAACGACGTTGCCGACTGCACCACATTCACTAGGCACTGGCCCGATCGTCAAGCTGGGTGACAGGTAATCTGTCAGCGTGATAATGGACGCCAGCGAAGGACCATTATTGGTGATGAAGATGGTATAGGTCAGCGGATTCCCAGCATACACGGTAGACGCGGCCGACTTGCTTGCAAGCAAACCGACTTGAACAGTTGGCGTAGTTACCACTGAATGACTGACAGGGGCCGTGGCAATGGTCGCAGTGGCATAGGCCGTGTTGATGAAAGGCGTTGTCGCACTGGAGCGAATCCTACCGCTAATCGCGATCCCCCAGCTGGAGTAAACCCCGAGGGGAGAATCGTTCGTGAATGTTACCAGCCCATTGCTCTCGAAGTTGTTGTAGACCTCGAACTCGCAGATGCGGGCGGTACCGTTGGAGGTGGCAGACTGCGTGCCGTCCACCACATTGAGTTGCACGTAGCGCGCCGTCGTTGCGGCAATGGTGTGCGTCGTAACGCTGGCGGAATTGTCATCGATATCCACCACAGTATTCCAGTTCGCGCCATCCGTGCTAGCCTGGATGTTAAAGTCGCGCGTATTGTTGTTCAGATCAGCGTCACAACCTGCATTAGCGTGCCGGATGATGAACTGGTTCACGGTCATGTTCGCGCCCAGATCGACCTGCAAATACTTGCTACTCGAGACCGAGGAGCAGAATTTATCAGAAACGCTCCCATTGACGGCTTTATCGGGATCTTCGTCAGAGCTGCACAGCGAGCCGTTCGCGCTGCCTGTTGCCGGCTTGTTCAAGGCTAAATTGGACGAGCTATAGATCAATTCAGAAGGCAGTTGATCAGTGATGATCGCGGCCCCCGTGGGAATAGGAGACGGACCAAGATTGGTGACCGTAATGCCATAGGTCAGATACTCACCCGCAATGGGATTCGCAGTGAGTAATGTCTTGGTCAAGATAAGATTCGCCTGATTCCGGATTTGAGTCACAGCTGGACCAATGGCCACGGCAGGAGCCGAGGTCGAAGTGACGTAGGCCGTGTTGGTTATCAGCTCAGAACCACCCGGCACCGTGTTCGTTACGCGGACGTTGAAAGTGATGATTTGCGTTGCAGAGGGCGCCAGACTACTGAGCGTCCAGGTCAGGAGCCTTCCCGTCGAAATGGGATTGGAAATTAGCGGCTCCGAGCCTATTTGACCCAGGTAAGTCACCCGGCTAGGAAGCGGGAGCATATCGGTGATCCGTACCGACGGGGCGATTGACGGTCCGGCGTTGGTGACGATGATGGTATAGGTGAGGAGCTCGCCGGCCCGGGCCGTTGCTGCAGCCAGCTTGTTGATCTGCAAGTTTGCCGAAACAGCAACTGTAGTAGTCAGCAAATCAGTTGCTACCGCGGTCGCTTCCGTTGCGGTGACAACGACATTGTTGGTAATGACACGACCCGCCTCTAGATCATCACGCAGCCGCCCGGTAATGGTGATTGACCGGGTTGAGGTGTAAAACACAGTTCCTAAGGTACATGTCACCACATGCCCAACTAGCCCACTACAACCTGGCGAGGCTACGGCAGTGATTATTTCGTTAGGCAAGGTGTCAGTCAGGATTGTGCCATGCGCAGCAGGACCAGAGTTATCCACCAGGATTGCATAAGTAAGATCCTGACCCGCTACAGCCACGGCGCCCGAGGGCGATAAAGTCTTGATAACACTCAAATGCGCTTTAGCTGACCCAGGTGCCGTACTACTCACCATCTCAGTAGCGATCGTCGAAGTGGCGTAGGCGGTATTGATAAATGCCGGTGCTCCGACCTCTACGGTAATTACAATGGTGCGGCTTTCACCCATCGTGAGCGCCGTTGTCGTGCAAGTTACAAAAGTTTCAGAAAATACCTCACAACCCTCCCCCATAGCGGTTGCTGTACCGCTTGCGAAGCTAGACAAATCGTCCGTAACGGTTGCAGAAGGTACTATTGACGGGCCTAGGTTCTGCACAACTACCTGGAAGACTTTATCTAGGCTACTAGGATCAGGCGTCAACAACGTCTTGGTCAACGCCAGTTTGGCGCGCGGCACCACGTAAGTTGAAGCAGTACCCGTGACCATCATCGGCGCAGTGGTGGCCGTGACATAGGCGGTGTTGATCAACGTCACCGGGCCTGCCGTAGAGGTCAGAACCTGCGTGTTAAGGGTGATAACGGTGGTGGAACTGGGCGCGAGCGTATCGAGTAACCAGGTAAGCGTTTGTCCGTCGCGGGTGAATGTAATCGATGGACTTACACCGACCTGCGTAGGATTCGTTACGCTCATCGGGAGCACATCCGTCAACACCACATTGCGCGCCAGGGACGGGCCAAGGTTAGTAACAACGATGGTGTACGTCACGATCTCGTTAGGTGCGGTGGGCTCCGTGACGGTCGTTACAAATTCAGTGGCAGTCTTGTGGATGGCTAGCGGCGAAGACGTTTGTACAATCGTCGTAGCGGTGACGTTCACGCTGGCGGCTGCATTGTTCGCTGTGATCTCAGCCGTATTGGTTAACCTGGTCCCGCTCGCCACGGTGTAAGAGACATTCCCGACAAGGGTAATTGTCTGACGTTGCGTCGCACCGACGAGCAAGTTGGAGATGTGGCATTCAACGTTAGTGCCGCCAACGGGCGCGCAGTCAGGTGACGATGCTAAAGTTACACCTGTCGGCAGCTGATCGGTCACTGTGACGATAGGCGCGTAGGAAGGCCCACTGTTCGTGACCACAATGGTGTAATGTACTGAGTTGCCAGCCATTACGGTAGCAGCAGCTGACTTAGCTGCCGTCAGGCGCGAAATTGAATTGGCGACTCTGGTGGTTGCGGTACTTTCTCGAGGGATCCAGGATCCTGTGGCTGTTACGCTGGCCGTATTCGTAATGAGTGTTTCAACAGGCAGAGTTTGATAAGTTGTAGCATAGATATAGAAAGTCTTATTGCCATATGAGCTAATACCATCCAAGTCGAAGCAGGTAACCGTGCCAGCAGCGTAACTGCACGTTGCTGGCCCACCCGTATAGGATGATCGGGTGTAAGAAATGTACTCGGTGGGTAAAAGATCGGTTAGTGTTAGATTCCTTGCCCGTGACGGACCGTGGTTCTCAATGCGAATAGTATACGTCAACGGTTCGCCCGCTGTCACCGACAGCGTTGCCGTCTTGGTAATGCGAAGGGTGGAGCCCAACCCGGTTAGTGTAGTGGCTGTATTACTGACGGCTCGTGTGGCGTTAGCCGCATTCACGAAGACGGTGTTTCTCAAATTCGTATTTTCGTTTATCTCGGAATCCGTCTCGGCCGTGATTATCAGGGTATGGTTAAACCCTGCGCCCACTTGCAAATCGGGCAGGGTACAAGTTATTTGGCTGTTTGTTCCATTGATCGAGCAGCCAGCTGGGGCAAAAGTTGCTGTCACACTGACTGGCAATGAATCAGTGAGCACCACTCCCGACGCGGCCGAGGGACCTGTGTTCGTCACGATAATGGTGTAGGTCAGGGGTAAGCCAGCCGTTACGGTAACGGGCGCGGCTTTGGTCACGGTCAGGGTGGAGCGGGTAGTTACCACGAAAGGTATCACGCTTTGATTACTCACCGGGAAGCGGTCATAGGTACTGCTCGTGATCACACCGGTATTACTGATGAGTCGGCCGACGAGCGCGGTAGAACCCAACTCTGCCACAATTTGCACTGTCGCCGAGGTTCCTCGATCCAGCAGGGCGAGCGTGCCTGTAATCAGACCTGCCGTGTTGGTCAGAGTGAAGTGCTGATTGCCGACAGCCGCTAGTCCCCGGAGGATCAAATCATCTGGCAAATGATCGGTCAGCAGCAGATTCCGGGCATGGCTAGGCCCGTCATTGGTAACGGTAAGTGTGTAGGTTACCAATTCGCCTGCCACTCCAGTTGTCGCGACCGCTTTGGCAACTCGCAAGTCCGCTTCGGCAGCTACGTTGAGGCTCGGGTTGATAATCGCTCGATAGGCCTGCCAAGCATTGGTGCCGACCGTGAACGTGATGGGGGCAAGTCGACCAGCATCGATCTCTTGACTAGTTGTCAAGGTAATGTAAGCGGAGGAATTGGCAGCCAAGCCTGATAGGCGGCAGCGCACGGTGTCACTTCCAGAGCAGATGCCAGTAGGACTCGTCGTAAATGTCACAGGCAAGATGAGATCAGCCCGTAAAGTACTGGAGAAATCCACGCCATCAGCTAAACTGGGGCCGTTATTCACCAACGTAATGGTCCGCGTCAGTTTAGTTCCAGCGACCACCGGCATTGTAGGCTGGCTCAACAGAAGCGACAGTGTCGCTGTTTCATAATAGGACTCCCGCAGCCCCTGTTTCGTTGTAAAGACAACGTGCATGCCGTCGCCACTGATGGCGGCAGAGGGGCAATTAGCACCGGCACAACTATGGATGGGTTTGATGCTGTGGCTCCCCGGCACCAGCACGCTAATGTGTTGTGCGTCAGAAATGACCACCACCCGTGAACCGTCGGAAATATTCAAGGCCGCTGAGCTGTTGCGCGTCGTGGTGTAAACGGGCGTGATGTTTACGCTTGACCCCGACACGGTGGCAACTTTAACGACCTCTTGCGCGAGATCAGTAGCCGCATAAGCGACAGCGTACTGAGTGCCCACACCACCAATGGTCGGACGATAATTCAAGACATTCGTCGGAGAAGCAGTGACGGTCAGCAAGGCTGAGTTGGGGACAGTGGCGTTTCCAACAAAAATTTCTTGAATTCCGCTCGTCTGGCTGCCGCCCCGCACAAAGGCGACACGCTGACCATCGCTACTTAAAGAAGGTTCGTCGTTGAAAGTACCCGGATTGGCTTGAGTGACCTGGATTGGGTTCAACATCTGGCCTGACGTATCAAGCGTGGCAGCGAAGATTTCCTGACTGCCATCAGTATTGACGCCCGTGAAATTTCGATCGGATACAAAGGCGATGCGATCGCCGGCTGCATTGATCGCAGGCAATGCACTTACGCCTCGCTCTGAACTCGTGACCTGCGTGATGGAAATGCCACCGCCTGGATTGATTTGGGCCAGGAAGATCTCAAAGCTGTGATCAGTATTGGCGTCCGTTAAATTATGATCAGAGAAGAAGGCAACCCGATCCCCGTCAGCGTTGATGGTCGGCCCCAGATTGAATCCTTCAAGGATGCTTCCTGTGGAGCTGGTAACCTGCCTGAAAGTGATGCAGCTAGCCAATCGATCTACTTGGGCGTAGTACAACTCGATGCTCCCATCGGGATTGGTGCCGGCCAGATCGGCCGTCGCCCAAAACGCAAAACGTGAGCCATCGCGGTTCAATACCGGTTGGCCGTAATAGCCTACCGTTCCCGTGAGCCACGAAACAGTAGGCCAGGAGGAAGGTGAAATCGTTTGGGACAGGCAGGCGGTTGTTCCACCGATCGAGGAAGCAACGGAATCTTGCCGGGATTGAACCAGCCCGGCATCCTGCATGGCTGTCTGAACGACTGCACTTGAGCGTTGGACAAGGGGGAGATAGAGTTTATTAGACAGAGTCGGAGTGTAAGAACCGACATACATGACTTTTACGGCTTGTAGAGTAGGCCCGTCAGCGCATGACGGATTCCTGGCACTCAAAGAAACGGTGTAGGTCCCTGCGGCTTTGAAAGAATGATCAACTGTGGCTGTATCCTCTTTAATCGTTCCATCATAGAAATTCCATGTGTAGTGAGTAACACCGCTGCTAAAGTCGCTGACCTTCGCTTTAAAGGTCGCAACCTCATAGGGATCGATCCTATTTCCCGGCTCGACGTCGATCCAGAGGCCGGTCAACCATTGACAGGTCATGGCCCGCGCTCGGAACGGTGGGCTGACGGACAAGCCAGCGGCACGCTGGAAGGGACCGACCGGCGCTTGATCGACTATTCGGATACGAAGCAGTGCATTGTCGCTGAAGGCCTGATCCTGTATCGCATCCCAGATCAAGACCCCGGCTCGCCCAGACGCCGAGGTCTGCGTCGGTACCAGGGTTCTCGTGTAATGCGCCGCCTGCCAGCTGGATCCACCATCAAGTGATAGTTCTAACACCGTGTTAGTGACGGGAATTCCCAGTGGATTGAAAACTGTGTAATAAATAGTTGCGGTCACTGCCAGCTCGGACGATACGACATCACGATAGCCTGGCAAAAAGTCCGACGAAGAATAAAGATAGGCCGTGTTAGCCCGACCGGGCCGGACAATGGATAAGTAGGAAGGGGGTACAGGCAAACGCCAGGGCGAGACGGCGGTATTGTAGTACACACCGGTTGTTCCGTTCCGACGACTGACCGCCAAATCAAGATATCCGTCATTGTTGACATCACCCCAAGCCACCGCAGTAGTGCTGCCTACATCAGATGAGGCCCAGAGGGGCGTAAGTTGTAGATCACTTGCCGTACTGAGATTAGCATAGACCAGATTAGGTTCGCCATCGTTACCCACGGCTAGATCAATACGCCCGTCATTGTTCCAGTCCCCACTCGCCAAACTGGTGACGTGGCTGGTGATGTAGCTGGTGTCAGACGATGGCCACTGCCGCGCAAATGAGCCATTGTCGTAACGGTAGATCCTGACGCCCTGTCCATAGATACCCACGGCTAGATCGGGGCGAGCATCGCCGTCAAAATCTCCCCAAGTTACCGCCGTACTGTTGACATTGAACGCACCAGCATCCCCAATAGGAACGGATGTGAAAGTGTTATTTTCATTATTGTGATACACGTAAACTCTGTTTGAAGTAGCAACGGCAAAGTCCAGGTACCTAGTTTCCATGGTGGGAAGATCATAGTCAGCCCAGGCAATGCTTTGCACCTGACCGACGACGGATGTTGTAAAGATCGGGGTCGATACGAGAGTGCCCCGATTGTTACGATAGAGCCACAAGGTCCCGTTGCCATTTTGGTCCTGGGTCCCTACTAATAAATCGAGCCAGCCGTCATTGTTGAAGTCACCCAAAGCGACAGCGCCAATTGGCGCACCAATCAGCCACGAAGCTGAGTTACCGCCCAACCAGTTAGCATAGACATTGATACGACCACGACCGGCACTATCCGTATCGCCAATAACAATCCCTAACTGTCTATCTTTATCTCGATTGAATTTGCCTATCGCGACATTTTGCAACCTGCCACTCACAAAAGAACTGGAACCGGTCGTGGTAAGCGTGCCATCAGAGTTCAGATAGAGCGTACCAGGAGTACCTACATTGGAGGCCCCTACTAGCAAATCTATCCTACCATCGCCGGTCGCGTCACCCCAGGCGATACTATTGGCGCCGCCGCCCGTGGCGAGTGGCATGATTTCTGATTGCAAGTGTCCTCCCACAGTGCCGTAGAGCCGCGTAGGATCCCATTTACCACTCAGCGCCAAACTCAAATCGCTGTTATCCAAAGCGACAGCCCGTGCCCCCCACATTGTTTCACCCGTCGCTTGATCACTTAGGATCAAGGCGTCTGACTTCGCCTGGATCGAACGTTGGACATTAAACTGGATGCGAGGTGGATCATCGGCTACAGCTAAATCCAGCGCGCCATCTCCATTGAAATCGCCCCAATCGATCGAGAGCGGCGTCATGAAGCGCTGCGTGGGTAATATCCCGCTCAGCGTGAACGGCGAAGTAACGCTCCCAGTATTATGATAAATACGAACCTGGCGCTGCAAGGGGAAAGCCGCCGCCAGGTCCAAACGCCCGTCACTGTCATAGTCCCCCCAGACAAAGTCAGACGGCCACGAAAGTGCCGTATCAAACGTGTAACTGTTCTGGGTATCAGTCAAGGTGGTTCCATTATTGATTAAGAGTTTCACCTCGTTCGGAAAGCTGCCCAGAACCAGATCAGAATCTCCATCGTTGTCAAAGTCACCCGCGCCTATTCCCGCGGTGGCCGCCCGGCTGACACAGAGCGGCGGTCGCAACGTTGCGGTGAAATAGCCGGCACCGTTATTCTGATAGCGCCAGACGGGACAGGTCGTACTGATCGCACTGGTGCTGACAATCAGATCACGACTCTTGTCGTTGAGGACGGTAACACGTGCCAGGGGCAGGGACGAAGCAAAGGCCGTGTAAGAGATGAACTGGGACCCTATGTAGCGATAGATGCCATTAGCGCCGGGTCGATTTCCCACTGTGACTAATTCTAATAAACCATCATTGTTGAGATCTGCCCAGCGGAGCCCATAAATAGGTCCTGGCGTTAAGCTTCTGGAGAATACCAATTGTCCCCTCAGGTTATGGTAGATACTGATACCCTGCGAGGTACCCAGGGCAAGATCGAGATATCCATCCCGATCGAAATCACCCCAATCCTGACTGAAGACTCCCGGGATCAGCTGATCTGATCTTGTGGTCGTGATGGATAGAGCGCTAGCGGGCAAGCTGACTTCTGGAGAGGCAGCATCAACCAGTACGACATCACTCCCATTCGCCGCAGCTGGGATCGCAGATGCACCCACCATAGTTTGACCAACTTGAGCTGGAGGTTGGCCGGTGGAAGCACCTCCAGCCGTCGCGAGTGTGCTGCTAAAGGTAATGAGTCCAAAAAATACGGCTAGCCCGTTGACCAACATGAGTTTTGTCAGGTTGCGAAGAATAGGTGATTTCATCGAATTTCATACCTCGCTTCGAGTGATATGAGAAAAGTGCTGGGCGCGAATTTCTTGCCCCAACTCAGAGACTGGTGATTGGCAGGCTTAAGGAAGACGCACTCTCCATGAGCAGGCACGGAGAGTGCGCACAAGATACTACCTAAGTGTAATGACTGCCCGACTCAGTTACTGCGCCATAACCAGGCCGAATGCAGTTGACCTTTACTGGCCTGTGCTTGGACATGAAGGTAGGGAGGCCATATTAGTATAGTCAGAAGCCTCGAGAATGCCACCCAGCCCAATATAAAGTGCTGCAACTTGGAAGCTCTGCCCACAGGTTCTATCAGGAGGATCCGTAAGTATGAGGGTATGGGTACAAGCCGCCACACCGGTATCCTGATCAATCGCACAATAATCTGCCGCCGGTCTTAAGTCGATAGTTGTTTCGACTCCCGTATTTGAGGTACGTTTGATACGAAAGCCAGCGATACTACTTAAAGTAGATGAGTAATAGTTCCAGTTAAGTATGACGCTCAAGCTGGGACTTCCCACTATTCCATTCCAGCCGATACCAATTCCATAGGGTTGATCGGCAGGTCTGACATCGGGAGTAAAAATTATATCGCGGCTCACTTCACCGCCTGCACCATTACGCGCGATTAAAGTATAGCGTTCCACCCCCAGTATCCCTTCGGAGTCGCAGTCAAAAGGCGCCTGAGGGCTTTCCTGTCCGTCCACGTTACTGCAGGTTATCGTGCGGCCGGCGTACTTTGTCACCGTCACGGGCGAAACAGCCCCGATCGTGCGCCAGATGAAACGCACCCGATTTCCTGCCCAAATCGTATAAGTAATTGGATTTTCGGTGAGACTGTTCCGTGTGTCTAAACCGCACAGATCGTTGCCAACTACTGCTCCTGTGCTGGAAAGACACCCTGCCCTGAAGTACTCTATGCTCGGCCTGGGCAAGAGGTCGACGGTAATGATCACGTTCCTTCCAACTTCGCTTGTCCCGCCAGCGCTATCCCTATATCTGACGGTGAGCGAATAGACAGATGTCTGACCAGGTCTTACCTCCAGGGTGTCTACTGGCTCCACGCTCCTTGACAAGCTGGGACCAGATAACACCCTGGTAGTCGAATCGCCTATTACTTCCCACGACAGAAACACCGATTCTCCCTCATTAATCGCAGTTTCGGAAGCTCTCAAGGTAACCTCAGGAGCCGGGATTGGTTCAGTCACCTCAACGGTCTGAGACTTCACATCATTTGTGGCTCCGTTAGAGGCTGTGAGAATATAGATGGCCGTCGTGGTCGGGTATACGTTTTGGGTGCCAGAGGCTGCGACTTTCAAGCCCGCATCTGGAAGGCCCGGACCCGTTAAGACAATATCGGTGGTTGTTCCGGTGACCGACCAGCTAAGTTGGGCGCTGTTACCGCGCACAATGCTTTTGGGTACCACATCAAATACGGCGATTTTAGGCGCCACGGGCGGCGGCGGCGCTTTGACAACCGTGACGTGATAGGGGCCAACCATCACGGTCGCTTCAGCTCCTGGCGGTCCATTCGTGGCAATGAGTTGATAATCAACGCCGGGGGGTGGCGGCTGTTGCTCCAGCTTGCCCCTGGACGAAAATTTATCGGTTCCGGCAATTCCGGTGATCCTGACGGTTTCCGCACCATTCACTTCCCAGGTGATGTTGACGCTCTGGCCTTCCGTGATAACCCGCGGTTGAACATCAAACTGCAGAACATTGGGTTTGGGAACCGGAGTGGGGGTAGGCGTCACGACGACGAGCGCTATTTGGTCTTCGGCTGCACCATAGCGATTCACGGCGCCCAGCGTGTACTTGGTTGTTCCAGGCGGTACGACGGAGAGCGAACCCGTATCAGTCGGTGAGACTGACTGGACCAACCCATCGCTGCCCGTCACGGTTAATTTGTCCGCGTTCACTACACGATAGAAGAGGTTCGCTGATTGCCCCAAGACAATCGTAATGGGCATCGAACTGAAGACTTCAATCCGGGGCGGCACGGGTTGAACGTCAACCTCTACCCACTCGCTTTGTGTTGCCAGAAAAGGCAATAGGTTGGATAACAAATTGCCCGCCACCAGACGATAGCGCGCTGGTTCATAGAGCGTGAACGTCGAGGTTCCATCGGGAGCCGTGACCGAGCCAACCTCCTGCGTCGTCGTAGCGCCATCGGCCGTGTTTGTCTCTTGCAGTAGTTTTAACTGGACAAACGGCGACGTCCCCCACTTCAGCGACACGCTCTGGCCGCCCAATAGCGTAGTGCTGGTCAATATCTCCTCATCTGGACCGGGCAAGCCAAAGTAATTGATATAGGGGTGGAAGATCCAGATGATCAAGAGAGCCAGTAGCCCCATGAGACCCAGTATCGTCCAGGGACCGATGAGCGGAGCCGCCTGTAATTGTCCCATCACAGAGCGAGGCGTCTGTTGCCCGCTTAAGGGCAAGCTGGTCACCGTCAAAGAATAGGATTGCTTGCGCAGGCCAATCAGCCGGCGTTTCATGGGAGTCACATAAACCGAGAGCGTGGCGGTGGCTTCCGGGTGGAGGCGCACCTCGGTTTGTCGGGCCGAACGGCCGGCGCCTGTTTCCGGTTGTTGATACTCGAACGCGCACGCCCGTTGATCATCTTCACCATCAACACGAAAGACGGCTTCGGCATTGCTTTTGTTAACCAGCGCCATGGCGGTAACCGCAGTGCGCGCCTGTTTACGCCAACCCGTATTGAGCTGGCGTGGCGACAAATCACTGATGGCAAAATCATAGAACGGGCTGAGGTTGAGCGTGGCCCCCAGGCGCGTGCTGCGCTCGGTGTGATTGGGTGAAGTAATGATGACGGCGAAATGATGTGTGCCTGCCCGGCTGGCGGGCACGCGCGGCGGCGTAATGGCGATGGTGATGGACGCCCGCTCGCCCTCGTTGAGATTGACACTGGACGGCTCGATCGCCACCCACGCCGGATCCAGCCCCTCAATCGTCACTTCGAAGGTAGCGACGATGTCGCCACCATTGATCAGGGTTAAAGGATACGAGGCGGTCTGCTCACACTCGATGGCGTTCTCACGTTGCAGCAGCTCGGCCCTCAGATACTCATCCAGCTGGTCGGCGGGGGGCAGAGTTAACCGATGAACCGATCCGGCTGCGGCAGCCACGGCCGGCAGTGCGGCAGCCACCGGCGTACCCGCAGCGGCGCCAGCCGGCGCCGCAAGCCGGGTCTCAACCGGCGCCCCATTCTGCAGGCCGTGCTCAGTCAACACCAGCGAGTGGCCGTTGATCGCCACCGTGCTCCAGCCATACAACTCGTAACCTAGATTGGGTTGCAGCGGCTGGCCATCCAGCTCGATATTGCCGTCCTGATCCAGAATCATGATCTGGTAGGGTTTGACCCGGTGATCGATCATGGCCAGGAACAGCGGCACTTCAGGACTGTCGATCACGATGTCGTTTTCCGGATCGCTCCCAATATTGGTCGTCCCTTTAGCCGGTTCGAGATCGTAAAATCCAACACTGCCATCGGGATGAACGACTTCCAATTGATCTAGCGTTGCCATATTTCCTCCCACCGAATGAATCTGGGATCAATGAAGGCCGGTGTTGTGCCGGCTTAGCCTAATGCCCCGGCATTAGATAAAAGGATCGCGACAATAATCGTCACACCGATCACGACACCCGCGATAATGAAGAACGGCAAATAATATTTGATTAAGGGCACGCTGTCGACCTGCAGCTGGCCGGTTTCGACCAGTGCAGTATCTTGCTCCGGCTCAACTGCGCGTGAGCTGATGTGAAAGGTGTAGTGCTGAGTCTGAACCGGACGTCCTGGATCGATGGACAGACTCAACGCCAACATGTCGCCGGGTTGGAGATAGGGTGTGCACCATGCGCCAGGTGTGAGATTGAGCTGCGGTACAGGCGGCGGCGGTGGTGGCTCAGGTATAGAAGCAGGCGCCGCCGCGTAGGGTGAGCCATAGGAGGCATGGCTGGCCGCCGGTTGTGCGCCGCCCAGGCCTTGTGCTTGCTGTCCGGCATATTCCAGACGCTGCGCCGAGTAATCAATGTTGTGCACGGTGGTGGCCCATTGTCCCAGTTTCTGTCCAACTGGACCGGGAATCACGGTGCTCAGGGTGTAAGCGACATTCACGAGAACGCCGCTCTTCTCACGAACACGCGCTTTGGCAGAAGGTTTAGGCTGCGCGGCCGACTTATCCACGCGAGGCGCAGACTTATCCGCACGGGACGCAGGTTTCACCAGCGATTCCTGGGTCAGCGCCACACCGTTGAGCAGCAAACGGAACTTCAGAGCGCCGGCCGGATCATCGGCGATGATCTCGTAGCGGGCGGGCACATTTCCCTCGTTGCAGAGCTCCAACTGGCAAGTACGCCAATACGAGCGCTTGACCACTTGAATGGTGCGCCAGACGGCAAAGCCCGCCGCGACGAACGCCGCGATCAAGCCCACGACCAGGATCGCACTTACCCAGGTGTAATCAGGCACTGCTTCAAACCGCAAAGACAGGCTGGCCCGCGCTTGGTTTCCTTGGACGTCCTGAACACGAATGGTCACATGGTGCACGCCCGGTTGCAGCTGGCTGGTGTCCAGCCTGAGGGCGAAATCGGCCGGTGGATTCTCATCGCTACTCAAGACTTGATTATCGACGATCAGATCGACCTGGGCCACCGCATTGACATTCATGATCTTGGCATTCAACTCGATCGGTTGGCCAATCGGGATAGCGTCACCCGGCGCCGAGAAGGTCAATTGAAGCGGCGCGATCACGTTGAGACGCACACCTGTCTGTCCGGTATGGCCCACCCGATCGGTGGCGCGCACCACCAGGTGGTGTGTGCCAGGTGCCAGTTGCGTGGTATCCCACTCGTAAGTGAAAGGAGCCAGCACCACTTTGGCTAATAGGGCTTCGTCGACAAAGTATTCCACACTGGTGATGGGTTCAGGGGCAGCGGCGATGACCCGCACAGACACTCTACCACCAACGGTCTTCCCCTCGGTCAGATCGGGCAGCAGCACCGACACTGTATCAGACCAGGCCGACGCACCGGTCGTGGCGAGTCCGCTGATCGCCAGCACGCACAGGAGAGAAATGAGGAAACGTTTCATAGACCTACCATCCACAGGCTGGTGGCCGAAGCCTTCAGCCCTCAGCTGCTGATTGTCAACGATAAGCTGTGCTTGATGTAGGGCGTCACCCGAATCACCTGCGACGCCGTCGCCACTTCGCCCGGATACGCGGCCGGCGCCGTGACCCGAATCGTCAAACGCCGATCGCCGGCCGGCGGCGTGGCCCGCTGCGGATGCCGCAGGCGGAACGGAACTTGCTTTTCCACATCGGGAAACAGAATGGGGGCCGGCCCGACATCATATGAATTAGGCTCGAACCCGTCTATTTCGATCTTGAACTGCACCCCGGTCTTGTCGCCCAAATTCTTGATGACGATCGCGCCCTCAATGGCCTGCTCGGGCACCAATTGAGTATGTGACAATATCACGTTAAGCCCGATCGGGTTGCCTTTACGCGCCACGGGCACGCTGGTTCCCAAAGCCGTGGTCGAAGGCGCGGCGGTCATGATCGGCAAGGGCGTCCCCGCCGTCGAACCGTTGCTGCCCCCGTGAAATAAAAACGTGAAATCGCCCAGGCGCACGATATCACCATCGGCAATATCGATCGCTGAACGGGGCGGCAATGATCGTTCGCCGTTCTGTCCCAGCAGGATCTCGATCGGGCCCATATTGATCAGGCGGTAACCCAGACCACTGGTGGGCGACGGCACCATCTGCAAGTGTCGCGGTGCCAGCCCGTTGCCGCGTGACGGCTCAATCGCAATGTCGTTGCGCAGATCGCCGCCGATGTGAACGATGCTTTTATTCAGGGGGAAGACTTTCCGCCATCCACCTTTGTCGATGACCTCGACGCTGCCTCGTTGGGTCATGGCCTGCTCTCGCTTTCTAGATCAACACCATCATTCCCGTCGTTGTGATTGCGGGAATTTATCTGGCAGAGTTCGCTTGCCGGCGCCGCGCCAGGGCATAGGTGACGAGATTAGTCCCCCATTCATGCGCTGCGCGAATTTCTTCACGGGTGGCAGGTTGGCCATGCCGCTCGCCTTGCCAGACACAACCGTAATCATACGTCGATACAATCACGCCGTCGCCAACTTTGAGGCTGGAGGTCTCCACAGCCTCATAGCCGACCGGCGGGACCGCAAAGAAATACGGTTCGTTCAGCAGGCTGTGATCGGGTGGTAGGTCGGCGACCTTGATACCGAACGACGACAGCATCTCCAGGAACGCGGCGGCCATGGTTTCAGCCGCGGTAATCTTCCGACAAACCTCTAGCAAGAGTGTACCGCCGCCTTGCAGATAGGTATATAGCACTGTCATCTCATCAGGATCAAGCTTGGGGGTGTCTTGAGCGACCACATAGACCAGGGTATAAGCGCTGAGATCGGCGCCCGCCTTCAGCTCCACCGCATCGTCGACCCAGGCCTGGTAGTTGTTCTGGCGCAGCACGCGCGCCAGCTGCTGTGCGCCACTGCCGTGCCGTTTGGCGCTATTCGCTCTAGCCTTACCGGCGTAACAGACGGCCAACCTCACCGTGGGCAGCACCGTACGATTGAGCTCACGGCGAAAACGCAGATCGATTTCGTTTAGGCCAGGCTGCACGGCGTGTTTGGCATTGGTAATGACCGCGTCGGCGCGCTGCCGGTACAGGCGGGCCAATTCAATGTAAGGTCCCTCGGGATCAGGCGGCGCGTCAGCGGCTTCCAGGCCATACTGTGCCCGTACGAAGAGCATCACGTCGGCGGGATCGGTTAAAGAAGTCAGACCGCTATCGTCGGCCTTGGGCTGGCTTTCATCGTAGGAGAGGCGCAGATAGAGTGGACCTTGCGCTGCCCCCAGATCGAAGGATAAGGCTTCCGGCAGAATGATGGTGTGCCCGGCGGAATCGACGGCAAGGCCGGGTTGAATATAGACCGAGCTGTCCGGCGGATCGCTGGCGATGACTTCCAAGCCGGTTAAGATGCCGGCGGGGTGATTAAGCAGGCTGTGATAACGCAGCTGCTGGCGGTGATATTCCTGGGCTTCATCCCAGACTTCGGCAGTCACCACCATGCCATCATAGGGCTTGATACGGCGAATGGGAAATTGTTTGAAGAGTTCTTGTGAGTTCACAGTCGATTATCCTCGTCGTGCCAGATCGGCCGATGCATTTCGTATTTTAGAACAGGCGGCTTAAGCGATCAAGAGCGCGGCGCGCGCCAGTTTTTGCAGCGAGTCTTCCATTTCTTCCACCAGAATCCGGTGGGTGCCTTCCCCATCCGGCGCTGGTGCTGGCGTGGCCGGTTCGGTTGGAGTCTCACTAATCGGCTGCAGAATCAGCGTGCCGGCCGCCACGGATTTTTCCAACCCCTCCAACAGCTCAGTTCTATCATGTGTACCGTCCAGATGTGACAAGAGATACTGCGCAATGCCCTTCAGCTCGACCCGGACGTGGCACAGGTTGGTCAGTTCTGAGTTGGTTTGGGCTTGATAACGTGCCCAGGGGCTGGCAACCGGGTGCTCGCTGGGCGTGAGCGCAAACTGGGGCGCATACGTGTGCAGCTCAATTAAACGTCCGCTGTAGGTGAACCCCTTAAGCAAATTAGCGCTGAGCAGCTGCTCATCCTGGGCGCGGACGTTGGCGGCGATGCTCCCCTGCCCCAGCCGCTCATATGCCCGATCGAGCAACTCCGCAAAGGGAATGGCCTGTGGCCAGACACTTTCCAAATGCACTAGGGCGGCTTTGGTCACAGGATGATCCGTCGCGAATTTCAGGCCTTCCGGGCTGCTGAATTCTTCCACCGCGATCGACCGGATGTCGGGTTGGGCCGAAGCCGGTCGGGCGTTGGAGGCCGCATAGAGTCGCTGTGCGACATCGGGCCGCAACCGGCGCGAAACGGATTGATCCTGATGGACCAGCAGGGTCTTGCGAAAAGTCCGGTTACGAAGAAAATCCATATACTGCTCAAGCTCAACCAGATCGCGCGCCATCTTCAACAGTTCATTCATGACTTCCGTCGGAAAATCATTGAGGAAAACGTCGCTGAAGTTGGCTTCGCACAGATACTGTAAGTGATGTCGATCGGCCCAGGCCGCGAACTCATGGAAGTAGATGGGATCGTTGACGTCTTCCAGTTCTTCGTGGTAGACATACGAATCGGTGCTGGAGCCGATGTGTTCGGTTTCACTTTGCAGGAAACCGGCATAAGCTTTAACGAGTTTGCTGTTGCTAAGCCCGCTCGCGGCCGTCAGCGAGTCGGTCATGAACTTGAGCATCTCGCGCGCCTTGGCGATGCGCATGCGGGCTTCAGTGGTATGGCGTGTGTGGTACAACATCATCTCGCGGATTGTCCCCAGCATGTGCCAGCCTGGATAAGTGTTGTAGCTGACGTACGCGACGCCGTGCGGTGAGAGATTCTGATAGCAGATTTCCAGGATCTTATCACGCACCGCGGTAGGCACCCACGAGAAGATGCCGTGGACGATGATGTAATCGAATTTTCCGAAAGCGGGCGTGACATCCAAAATGTCGAGCTGCTGGAAAGTGATGTTCTTGAGGGCGAGCGCCGCCTGCGCGGCCTGCGCGTCCTGGATCTGGACCGCTGAAGCGTCAACCCCGACGAATTCGCTGTGGGGCAAACTGACGGCCAGCGGAATGAGATTACCGCCGCCCGCGCAGCCCAATTCCAAAACGCGACAGTGCGTCACCGGCACCGGCGTCAACCCCAGCAGCACGGCTGCGGTGGCCAGGTTATCGGGATGAGTGAAGACATGCGACGTCGTAGGGTAAGGGACCTCGTCGTAACTAGTGTTCGAGTGAGTGGATGGTTTAACGGACATGAAAAGCCTTAATCGGTTTCAGTGATAGTTAAGGTGTAAGCGGTGTGCGCCGGTTTTTCCGACTCGATGATGGCCTCGACTTTGCGCTGCCGCTCTTTGTGTTCTTCTGCGCTCGCTACGGGGGGCAAGGTCAACATGACGCTGAATGTGTGTGAGACGTTGCGCTTGCCCAGCGCGGCGCTGGGTCCCAGCCGCGTGATTTTACCCAGCTGGAAATTGTGCGCGCGATGTTCGACGATGTGCGCCTGCTGGCCGGTATAGATTTCCAGATACTGTTGTAAACCACGCCGGGTCCCGCGCTGACGATACAATGGCACCATGGCGCTGAGCAGTTTGCGCCGTTTTTCCTCCGGCCACTTCTCATCCAGGACCAGATCAACCCACGTCGCCAGCCAGGGCAGCAAATCGGGTGGCGCCAGTTTGGGATCTAGATAATAGTGAATGTTGTCGATGCGATCTTCGATCGGCTGCCAGAAGCTTTCGAAGAGCATCACGAAACGCCCCATGAGCTCATCTTGCTCAGTGTACAACGCCGGCAGATATTTGAGCAAGTGGCCTTTGGGTGTGACTTCAACGGTGGTCGTTTCAGCCTGAACCTGGGGGCCGCCTCCAGCGGAGCGGTCGGCCAACAGCACCACGGCCCGGCTGCTCAAGGCCAGTGGCTTAGTCGTAGGCGCCACCGTCGT
>JAUQXC010000020.1 GCA_030834825.1 Thermoflexales bacterium | reverse complement strand
GATTTTTATCCATGATGAATTTTCTGGATACCCATGGTCTGATCCGATCAATGGGTTGATTAGAGATGAATAATGCTTGGTGCGCGTCTCATAGTGCGGTGCAATCGGTATAGCGCGCGGGATTCTTGGTTCCCGCTAAGAGCACGCGGGAGAGACAATTAAATTCCTTTCCTAGTATCAGGATTACAGGAAAGGAAACGCATTGCATGACAAAGCACACGGATTTTACCGTGATGTTTGTTCTGTATTGACTCTGAATGCCTAGGTATGATAGACTATAGACGCGTCCAGATAGTGGTCTATGGCAAGCATTCAGATTGATCAACAATGCGAGACACGCAAGAAGGTTACGTGCGACGTTCCACGCTGTCAGGACGCACGACGAGCACGGGGACAGCACAACGGCCGATGGCTGATGACGGTTGAGTTTGACGGTAATCGGTCGGTAACCTTCATAACGATGTGTAAAGAGTGCGGGAGCACGCATAGCGTGACGATGGGGATACCAAAGCAGTAACGAGTAGAGAAGTCAACAAATAATCCTGGCTTGAACGAAGCCGCTCATCTGCCTTTATGAAGGCGAGATCGAGCGGCTTTTTATTTTCCACAAGGAGAGTGTGACATGTTGAATATCGATCCGGTGCTATTGGCGATGTTGGTTCCGGCCATCCTCGGCCTGGTCAACTTCTTGAAGGACATGGGGGTGGCCGGGAAAGCGCTCACCGTGGTGAGCATGATCATCGGGATTGTGTTCGTCGTTGGCGCGCAGGTGCTGGACGCGGCTCTGGCGAAGTTGATTCTGACTGGCATCCTGGGAGGCTTGGCGGCCTCCGGCCTGTACGACTTCGGGAAGTTGGTCGGTGGAGGCGCGGCTAGATAGCCGATCGCCTACCTATTTCACTGAAGGGGTAAAGCGTGACCATCGATCAAATTCTTGCGCTGATCTTCGCTGGCGGAGTCGGTGGGGTGATCGTCGCGATCGCAAACGCCCTGAAGATGCGGCGTGACGCTGAGCGTGACGATCGCAAGCAGGCAGTTGACGCTACATCAACGCTGGCTAACAGCGCGTCCACTATTGCGGAATCGACCAGCAAGATCATCGAGATGAAAGACGGTCTAGCGGACGAGTTGCGCGCACAGATGAACGATCTGCGCACTGAACTGCAGAAGGAGCGTAACAAGGCTAACCAGGACCGCGAGGAATTTGGGCGGCGGATAACTGAGGCAGAGAACCGAATCGCGCGATCGGAGCGGCGGGCAGGTGAGGCAGAGCGCCAGGCAATCGAATTCATAACCGATGTCATCAAGCTGGGCGAGGAGCTGGCACAAGAACGCACGGCCAACTCTGACAAGATCGCGTCTTTGAAGCGAGAGCACCAAAATATGATCAACAAGCTGGTGGTCATTATCGAATCACTGTTCAGACAGATGAAGGCAGCGGGTATCGATCCGGACTTTGATCTGGGAGACCTGGAGAATCTGAAGGCGATGTATGTTATCGAGAAAGCGACGGCATAATGGCGTTTTACCTCGTCTATGAGCCCTGCGCAAACTGCCAGGCTAAGAATTGTCTGCAATGCGTGCAGACAGACCGGCAACTGACGCTGCGCGCGGTCCAGGCTGAAGATCCACCGCAGAACTCGATCAATGGTCCTTGCGAGGCACCGCAAGATTTGCTCAATCGAATGGTGCAGTTCTTCGATTTCGATCAACAAACTGGGATCATGTATTTCAAGAGGTGAATCATGACAAAACTCGGTGTTCATGTGGCAAGCAGCAAGCGTGATTTGTTTGGAGAGATCATTGACGCTGGGCCGGCCTGTGTGGTGGCAACCGATCAGTATGTGTCGTCCGAAGTGCGCCAGCGATCGGCCGGAACAATTATCGCCTTCAGGACGCAGAAATCACCGTTAGGAGAAGACAACCCGCCGGGGTTGATCGATGCTCCCGAAGCCCAATGGAGATCGATCGCGGATGCCTGGATGAATTCACTGTGGCCATTCTATCTACAGAACAATGGCGCAGATTACTACATCGTCAACAACGAGCTGGATGTATCCACGCTGCGAAGCGCCCAGGCATTGAACGCGTTCTATTTGCGCTGCATGGAGATCGCCGAGGAACGCGGAGTCCGGATCGGCATTTGCTCTTTCTCGACGGGATGCCCAAGCGACGACGGCGGGTTGACTCTGGAAGAGCGCTGGGCACTATTGTTGCCGGCCGTGGCCAAGGCCCAGCAGGGTGGCCATGTCATCGTGCTGCACATCCACGCTCTGACCAACCCGTTGATGGACACCGGTGAGGACATCGCATTTCGTCACGAGAGATCGTTGCGGTATTTCGAGCAACACGGATTGCACCCCAAGGTGATCATCGGCGAATTGAGCAACGGGGTAGGTGGAATTGAGCCGGAGCTGGATAGTTACATGCAGCAAGTGACCGCCTGGGATTCACGGGCGATGTCATCTCGATGGAGCGGGCAATTGTTGGGCGCTGCTCTCTACGGGTTCAATGCTGGCGAGACGCTAACGCCTGCCGCGACGAAGATAGCAGAATGGATACGTAGTCATCCCACGCCGATAGATCCTCCGCCTCCTATCCGCACTTACGAGCGCGTGTGCCACCTAGTGCCGCCGAATATTCCCACCGGCGTTGACGAGCATGGTTTGTTCGACCCACGTTACCTTGAGATTTTGCGGTTGGCCGGGCCGGGCCGCGAGAGCGTGTTGTCCAGCGCAGATGATGCGTTTGCCGTGGTTCCGCAGTGCACTGCGCGGACTGTATATGTCTACGACGTTGGCCAGTGGGGCGGGCGAGATTACCTTGAGCAGTGGGTGCGCGAGTGGTATGCGCCGCTGCCGAAGGTCATCTATCGGGAGTTGGTGTGATGAACATCCTTGAAGCGCCAGTCTATTCCCAGCGTGATCCGCTATGGGTCAAGAATCACTACGGCCTGCCGAGGGCGGCGACCAGCAGCACGATTGGTGCTTATGGCTGCGCGATTACATGCATCGCGCAGAAACTGACGCTGCTTGGATTCACCACGACGCCGCTAGAAGTGCAGGCGCGCATGGCTGCCAATCAAGGATTCAAGCGCGGTGGCTCATCGAATTTCGTGGATTGGCCGCGCATTCCGCTGCTCTTTCCGCAACTGAAATACCTGGGTCGTCACGATCTGGGGAGCGCGCCGGCGCCGAAGCGCATCATGGATGCGATCAATCTGCGCGTGCAACTGAACGATCCGCCGATCATCTATGTGGATGCTGAGCGATACAAGGGCGGCTTGCAGCAGCATTTCGTGTTGGCAGTCAGCATCGCGCAGAGCGGAACGTTGATCATTGCCAATCCGTGGAATGGGATGGTTCAGGATCTACGGCCGTATGCGGATACGGATGCGCAGGCGGTGCGCGGACTAATTGCGCTCGATCTGAATATCGATCGAAGTAAGACGATCTAAATATCTCGCATTTGAAAAGGGGAAGATCATGAGAAACTTATCAAAAACTTTTGCGACCGTCCTATTTGCAGTGGCGATGACATTGTTATCTGTGTCTATCCTGCAAGGGGATAAGCCAACGGTAGTACTGCCGGCGAAAGCTGATGGGTTGGGTGGCGTGATTAACGAGTCTCTATACGCACCGCTCTTGAGCGGGCAGCGGTATACAACTAGCTTAACCTATTCCAATCCGGCTGATGTGAGTGGGTTTGGGTCAGTGCAGATCATGTTGTCTGCCGTCGTCACTGGATCGCAGGTAATCACGTTGACGCCCCAATTCACCTTGCAGGGCGTAGCCTGTGCAGCCGTCACACAGTGGTACTCGGCAACAAGTTACATATATTACCAGCCGTATTCGATTTCAACTTCGTCTACCACGATAACCGAAACGGTAGGAGCGTGGCAAGAGACGCCAGTAATCGAGCAATTCTCGCTCACTGGATCGGGCTCGAAAGCGCGTGAAATCAGCATCCAGGGTCGATGCATGAGGGTGCAGCTGGCGTTCTCCAGTAGTGGACAATCGTATACACCCACCGTCGTAATCCGGGCGCTGGACAGGAATTGAGGTGATGCCATGCGCGCAAAATATGGACTGGCACTACTTCTTGCCTTTGCCGTGGTAGGCCTGTTGTTGAGTGCAACGATAACGCAGGCCGCACCACGGCGTGCGGATGCGGGTTTTGGAATGATCATGAAGCCGGGTTGGGGCGGTGGGGATGATGGCCAAAATATCACATTCGCCCTGATACTTAGATGCGCCCTGCTTAGCAGATACAAGGACATGTCGCCAGGCACGGTGATCATACCGCTCGATCTCGTACCGCTTCAGAGAAGCTCCACTTGCGCTACGTTCCCAATGCGCGGTATGGGCACAGGCGACCCAGTAGGAGAAGGGTTCCCGTTCGTGCCGTACTCAGGAACGACCGATGTTTTTCCGAAACGTTATGACTCGCGTAACCCGCAAGCTGATCGTTAGTCTGATCGCCATCATATTGACAGCCTGTGCTCCAGTGTCGATCACAATTTCCTGGAACACAGGGAACGAACTGGAGATTGCGGGATTCATTATCGAGCGCGGGGTGGGTCCGGACGGACCATTCGATCAGGTGACGCCGTTTATCCCGGCATCCGATGATGTGCTGGTGGGGCATGATTATAAATATATCGACCAGTCGGTTGAATCGGGGCGGACCTATTGGTATCGCTTGCTGTCAGTGTCGAACCAAAATACCTTGAATGCGCTTGGCATGATTCAGGCGACAGCGCCCTAGCACCAGATGAGCGTATGGTGGGGCGCATGTCGGCCGGTGACGAGAGAGCGCTTGAGGCGCTGTACTGTGCGCACAGCGGGCATATCTACAATTACGCACTGCGGCTGGTCAACGACGAGAAAGACGCCGAAGAAATTACACAGGATGTGTTTCTTGGCGCGTGGAAAAATGCCAGGAGATTCAACTTCCGTGCGCGAGTTATCACCTGGCTGCTACGAATCGCGCACAATCAGGCCGTAGACCGGCTGCGTGCGCGCCGTGCAACATCAAACATCGACGATATGGCGTTCGCGTTGAAAGATGAGCGTAGCGCGGATGAATTCGCTATGGTCGATATAGCCGACCAAATCAGGGGCGCTCTAGATCATCTATCGCCAGGACACCGCGCTGTTATTGAGCTGACCTTTGTGCATGGTTTGTCGTGTGCTGAAATTGCGAAAATCATGGACATCCCATATGGCACGGTCCGGAGCCGCATGCACTACGCCATGCAACACATTCGCCGATTGGTTTCCGAGTAGTGGTATTACGAGAAAGGACGATCGATGACGCGCGTAAAGCCGCACACCTGCCACAAATGCGGCAAGGCGTATTTTGGCTGGAGATGCCCGAGATGTTACAAGCGGAAGAAAGGAAGCGGCGGTGGTGGCGGGCGCCGTGGAAAGCGCAGTGCAGCAGCAGTATTGTGGAGTGCCGGATTCCCGCTTACAGCGCGCGGGAATGACGATGCAATCCAATCCCCCGCACCCCCTGATGACGAATTTATTGACATCGCCTCCATTGCGCGTAGTCAGGACGCTATGATCGATGGCTAAAAAACAACCTGAAGCATCACAAACTTTTGCAATCGGAATGCAATCTGGATTCAAGCCATCGGCAGAGTTACAAGCGCGGTTGAACAGATTGAGTCCGCAGCAAGCGTCCGGGGTGATCCATATCGCCGAAGAGGAATTGATGGGACGCTCACTCACGGCGATCTTGTTAGCAGACGATCGGCCATGTTCGTATTCCACGTTCTGGCACAAAAAGCGCAATGGCTGGATGCACAAGCCGGTGTTCGTCGAGGCGCTGAACATGGCGCGGCAGGAAGTCCGGGGCCATCGATTGGCTACGTCGGTCGATGAGGCCGTCGAGCGGCTCAAGGTGGCCACGGTCGATGCGGCGCGCGATTTGCACAGGCAGATCACCGGAGACGTTGGGGCGATCGAGGCGTTGAGCAAAATCGCGCTGGATAAAGGACGAGATGGACCCGAACGGACAGCAGCAGTCCGCGCGCTGGGTGACATCGGATCGCAAAGCGCGGTTGACGAGTTGCTGAAAGTGTTAGAGACAACGCAGGCGAAAGCGTATGTAGCCGTGAGGCAGGCCATCATCGAGGAACTGGGCCGGGCCGGAGCGGCCACAGATACGAGGCGGCGCCTGGCAGATATGACGACGCTCGATCGGGCGGACAAGATGACGGCCAGCAAGAGCAGCGGCGATAGAACGGCCGACGAGATGAGTGATGATGAGCTTGAGGCAATCGCGCGTGGATCAGGCAACAGCGGCACAGGAGTTGCTGCGCCGGCGGTGGGCCCGCCGAAACCTAATTGATTTCGCCGCGTACATCGATCCGACATTCATTCGCGCTCCACACCTGGAATTAATTGCGCGCTATCTGGAGGCGGCGCAACGGCGCGAGGAGAAACGTCTGATCATCGAAGCGCCGCCACGGCACGGCAAAAGCAAAATCGTCAGCGAGATATTCCCTGCTTGGGCGCTGGGGGTTGATCCAGGCGAGCAATTCATGCTGGTCAGCCATACCGCCAGCCTCCCCGAGACCTTTTCGCGCAACGTGCGCAATCTGATCGCCACAGAGGCATATCGGCGGCTCTTTAACAACACGCATTTAAGTGATGACAATGCCACCGTGCAGCGGTGGACGCTTGCCGATCATACACGCCCCGCCATGTTAACGGTTGGCGTGGGCGGAAGCCCGACCGGGCATGGCGCCAAGATCCTGGTTGTGGACGATCCTATCGGTTCTGCGGAAGAGGCCGAGAGCGAACTGCAGCGGAGGAACCATTATCAATGGTACACGGAAACCATTTATCCGCGCCTTGAGCCGGACGCCGTCATTATCATCATGATGCAACGGTGGCACGAAGATGATCTTACTGGAAGGCTGCTGCAGGACCAAGCCCGGGCTGACAAGTGGAAATTGGTGTCACTGCCGGCCATTGCCGAAACGCAACAAGAGCGCGACGAGTATGCCAAGCGGGTTGGCCTGCCGTTGGGGCAGCCTGATCCCCTGGGGAGGACGCCGGGCGAG
Source organism: Thermoflexales bacterium (assembly GCA_030834825.1). Taxonomy (GTDB): domain Bacteria; phylum Chloroflexota; class Anaerolineae; order Fen-1058; family Fen-1058; genus Fen-1058. Next base: position 9,591 of record JAUQXC010000020.1, on the reverse strand, counting down.
GCACTCTGGGAGGCTCGATATTCGGCACAGGACCTACGCGCGATTGAAGCGGTCAGCAAGAGATCGTTCGCCGCAAAATATCAGCAAAAGCCGAGGCCGGCTGAAGGAGCGAAATTCAAACGGGCCTGGTTAAGAACGATCGAAGCGAGCGAGCTGCCGCAAGGATTGGTCTGGAAACGGTACTATGACTTAGCACATTCGTTAAGAGAACAGGCTAGTAACACGGCGACGATCGCCGGCGCCATGGGGCCAGACGGGACGCTATACCTGCGGCGGGGCCGGGCAGGGAAGATGGAATCTCCAGACGAGCGTAAGATGATCAAGGAGTTTATGCTGAACGAGCCTGAAACTGAGCACGGCATTGAAAACAAGGTGCACGGCGGGCCGATGGTGCAGGAACTGATTCGCGAAAAGGAACTGGCGCACGTTGCGCTGAAGCCGGTGAACATCCATGCGGATAAAATCGTGCGATCGACGCCGGTGGTCGATCGTGCGGAGATGGGCAAGGTGAAGTTTGTGCGCGAGAGCGTGAATGATGATATCTGGATCGATGAGTGGGTTAACGAGATGTGCGCGTTTCCGTATGGATCATTTGATGATCGTGTTGACGCGGTGAGCGGGGTAAACAATATGATCGGGCAGGGCGATGATAAGAAGACCAGGGCAGCACCCGCAACGGTAGTAACCGTGGAGCAAATGATGGGAAGTAGTTGACGCGAAGATAGGAGATGTGCTAAGATGGTAGCGTAGATTCCCGCGCAGGCGGGAATGACGTGCAGAAAACTGAATCAACTGGCTTGAACGGAGCCGCTTGCTATCCCTGACGGGGATTGGTGAGCGGCTCTTTTTGTTGTGTAACCCCAACCCAGGCCATCCCCCGTCGTGATGGTGGAGTGAGTGGGGTTTCCCAGTAACACGATTACAGGCAAGGAAAGGACACGGGCAATGAAGCGCAAAATCGAACGCGGCAAACCGCTTGAAGAGCTGGCCAAGGGTAGCCTGGAGTACACGCGTGACGAAATTCGACGCGCGTTTGAGGCAGCATTTCAGGAGCCTTCTCCGTATGGCGGCATGGAATGCAAATGGAGCATCGTCGATACGTTCGCCGATTTCATCGTGGTGAACACATGGCGCAAGAGCGATCTGGCACCTGACGAGTTTTATCGTGTGGCCTACCAGCGTGACGGTGAAGCGTACACATTCGCCCAGAATGAAAAATGGGAAGTCGTTGAACTGGCCTATCAGCCGCAAACACGCGAGACTTCACCCGCTCCGTCTCCTACTACAGGAGAGGGGGCGGACTTGACGGCGGCGGAGATGATGGCCGAGTCGAAGACGGACAAGAAGAAGCGCGGAAAGCGCTTCGTCGAGACGACGGATGCTGCGCAGATTGAATTGCTGGAGTCGGCAGACGATAACCCCGATGGGCCGTGGCGTATCAGGGCGATCGGAAACACAGCGGACGTGGTGAACGCTAATGGCCGGATTTATCCGGCGAAGATCTTAGCGGCAGCGGTTGCCGAATTGAAGAATCACTTACACGAAAGTGCGGGGCAAGGCATGCTCCGCGTGAAGCCGACGGGCGAATCTGACCATCCCAAGGACAAGGGGAATCGGCGGGCTCTGCTCTCAGAGACAATCATCAACTGGGACTCCGTTGATTTCAACGGGCAACATATCCTGTTGGAAGGGAACCTGTTGGGGACGTTGCGGGGCAAAGACTTCCGCGCTCAAGTCAAGGGCGGGCTGAAACCAGGTGTGAGCCAGCGCGGCTATGGTGATTCGGTATTCGTGCCAAAGGGCGGCAAGCAGATCGAAGAGGTGACCGAATTGACGATCACTGGCTTCGACCCGACATTGCCTGGCGATCAAGCGGATGCTGATAGCAGTGTGACATTTCTCGAAAGTCGAGACGACCCCCAACAGGAGAATGAGGAAATGACCAAGGAAGAGTTAATTAAGTTCTTGTCTGAGCACCCTGAGTTATTCAAGGGTGTGACGAAGGAACAAGTCGAAAGCATGAATGCCGACGCCTTGAAGGCGTTCGAGGAGAGCGTGCGCAAGGCGTTAGGCATCGATGCCGGCGCCGACCTGGCAAAAGAACTCGCCGAGGCGGCCCAAGCCAAAAAGGAAATCGCCGAGACCAAGCAGGCCAAGATCGTGGCTGATGCGATCTCCGATCAAACGAAGGGCCTGAAGTATGGGAAGGTCATGAATGAATCTTTCGTCGCGTCGATTGAGGCCGCGCGGCCCAAGACGGCCGATGAGGTCAAGGCGCTGGTCGAAAGCAAGCGCAAAGAATACGACGCGCTGGCGAGCGCGATCAAGTTGTACGGCATGGGATACCGTGGCAACGGCATCGAAGTCATCGGGCCTGTGCTTGAATCAGAAGCGGGTATACCTGAGTTCGCACGGGCTGCGCACGAGATCACTGAATCAATTGTGCGCGTTGGCGATCCGCATGTGAGGCGCCATGCCTGGGCCGATGTGTCAAAGTTGAGCGTCAACGAGGCCTTTGCGCTGCAATACCTGGAGCGCTTCGACAAGGTCTATGGCGCTGAACTGCGTCGCGAATCGAAGCAATTCGAGGAAGCAGAAACGACGCTCGACCTTAACCTGCCGTACAGCGTTATGCGGACTATCGCTGCCGAGGCACTGCCAGAGTTGGTCGCCAGCGGCGTGTTCGACTTCGGCGTGACCGATGTTTCCCCTTTCCGGTTGTATTTTGAGCGGTTCGTTGGCGAAACTGGTTACACCACCACTGTGTCTGGCGAAGAGATTGATCTGGGTGATGCCGACAGCGAAGGGTGGGTGGCCCTGGCCCAGCAGCGGATGAATCCTGGGTCTGCCGTGGTAACCAGTTCTCCCGCTGGCACAACCTACGTTGAAGGGACCGACTATGTGGTCGATTACGCCAACGGCCGGTTGATGCGCATCACTGGCAGCGGGATTCCAGCGGCGGCAACGCTACTGGTGAGTTACACCTATACCGCAATCCGCAAGGGCGAAAACGCGCCAATCCAGCGCGGCAAAGTGCAGACGACCTACAAGATCATGGACGCGAAGGCCGATCGGCTGGCGGCACAGATCACGCGCGAAACGATCGTCTTCAGCCGCTCACAGATCGGGTGGGATGCAGTGACGCGCACGCTGGTATCGCTGGTCAACCAGATCCGTCGCAAGATCGATCAGGGCATCTTCTATCTGGCCCTGTCTGCGGCGCTGCGCCAGGCCAGCAACAGTGGCGGTTCTTGGAACAGCAGCGGGAGCGATTATGAGGTGGCTGTCCGGGCATTTGGGGCGGCACGCAGCAAGGTCGCCTATCGCTACTACACGCCAACCGGGATCGTGCTCTCTGAAAACAACGGTGACATTTTGGCGAACTGGGAAGGGTTCACGCAGGCCGGCAGCCGCCCGGATGCCACTCTCAATGCAAACGGGTTTATTGGCAAGCTGAAGGGCCTGCCCGTTTTCCAGAGCACAGAATTCAGCGATGGTTATGGCTTGGTCGCTAATCGGGAGGTCGTTGCCCACCGTATCTACCAGCCGCTGCGCCTTGACGGTCCACACGACGCCTACGACCCCGACACGCTGCAGTTGCTGCCGACGCAAGAATGGTACGCGGAGGAGTTCAACGTCAGCGATACACCCGTGCCCGAGAAGGCAGCGTACATCACGATCGAGTAACACATCACGATCGAGTAACAATCATAACGTCTCTGCCCGAATATCGGGCAGAGACTCATCTGACCGCAGAAAGGATATTTCATCATGAACACCCCACGCTATCGAATCGCTACCGCGTTGATGCTGACCGTGCTGTTCCTCTCGGCGGCCCTGTTTCACATGGCAACAACCCGTCCGGTAAGCGCCGATGCTGCGCCGCCGCCACCGGCAGGCAGCATACGCGGCAGCTTCATGTCATACACCAATCTCAATTCGCATCTCTACACCACTACCGAAACGGCATATACGGCATATGTCGATCCGAATTACTGGTATCAGGCTGACGTGTTCCTGACCATCGATGTGAGCGGCACGGCCAGTGTCACCGTTACCCCTCAGTTCTCTGCGGATGCGTCAGCCTGGGCGGACGCCAACTACGTGTATCTGTCCAATTCCAGTACGACGACAATCATCACAGGCACGGACGGTATGACGGGAACCACAACCAGCGCCACTTCGATCGTCAATACGACGCCATACCTGGTGCTCAGCGCGGATGGAACTGACTATATGCAATTCGCACTAGCTGGCCGGTATCTGCGCTACAAGATCGACGCCGGCAGTTTCGTAACGACGACCGATCGGGTGACGGTGACCGTCAAGACCGTCGTCAAGAATTCAGCCGGGCAATAGAGCGAAATACGAGTCATGGAGCGGTGGATGCCACCGCTCCATCTTTTGGAGGGTGACATGGCAAAGAGGAAGAGCGACGAAGCCCGTTCGATAGACGACGAAGAGGCTGAGGGTTTCGCTGTCGAGAATGATGTAAGTGAAGCCCGTCCGGTGGCCGTCGAGCAGGATACGGGAAATACTCAGCAGGATAATGTCGAGCAGAAGATAGAAGTGCGTTCAGACCCGAACGAAATGCTTACCGTGAAGTATGTCGGACCTGTTCAGGCCATTTTGGGCGGGCAGCGTATTCTGCATGGGGAGACCCGGCAGAATGTGACTCGCTATGAATTCGAGCGCGCGGAAACGGCCCACCCAGGCGGATTCAAGATCGTGGAGTAAAGCAATATGGCATCCGCTCTCAGCGAGATGGTGGCGCGCTTGCAGGACGATGTACCAGCCAGAAATGGCGTGCCATCTGAAGGCCAATATGAAACGTGTGTACGCGATGCTGTCGCGGATTTCAACCGGCGCGCGCCAATGGAGAAGGTGGCCACGATCAACGTGGTGAGCGGAACGGCGAGTTATGCGCTGCCGGTCGACTTCAGCAAGATCATACGGTTTGCCATCCAGGTGAATCCGCGATCCGGCGTGCTGTATACATCTGATGGCATCGTGCCGGTGTCACACTCGTTCAAAGAGCGCGTGATGATCAACGGCCTGTTTCTCGTTATATCTCCGACGCCAGCGTACACGATGACGCGCGAATTGTGGTACATGGCCGCGCACGTGCTCGACGAGAGTGAGTCTTACCAAGACATGCTGGCCGATGTCGCCGGGATAGTTCATTTGAAGGCTCAGGCCAAGGCCTTGACGCTACAGGCTAACAAGGCTACGCAGGAATCATGGTCGTACACGATGGGAGACGAGAGCGTCACCAAGACGCAGCTGTCTGACAAGTTTCGCGAACAGGCGAAGACGCTGAACGATGAATATCTGACGGCCGTGGCGGCGTACGTCGGGCCAGCCAATGTGAGAGGCTCAGCGCCAGATTTATTCTCGGCCTAGTTTCCGAGTATTCCGATTACAGGAATGGAAAATGCTTGGATCTGACGATCTCGACCAGATGCGAAACGACATGGCAGTACTGCGTGACGACCGAGTCGTGAGCGTCGTCATCCGAAGAGGAAATGCGACCCCGTTAGCCGCACAACAGATGCGTGTTGCCGGCGGTGGAAGCGGAAATCTCCGGAAGAATTCCGGTAAGACACAGGAAACCCGCGATCAAGTGGTGCTATTAGGCGCGACGACGGTCGATATTCAGATTGACGATCGATTCACGCTTACGGTGGCAAGCAAGCCGGTGCTCTATCGTGTGACATGGGTCAGGCCCGATCGAAGTATAGCGACGATGGCCAGGGCTGAGGCTATCGAATAATGGCTACAGGGCTGGTGTGGATCAAGCCACCAAGCACGCTGGTGAATCCGCTGCAGGATTATCAGGAGAAGTTGCTGACGGCGGTATATAGCGTGGCAGCGTACGTCGGTCAGAAGATGCAGGATGAGGCCAGAACGCGAGCCGAGTGGAGTGACTGGACGAACAATGCTCGATCTGGTTTATTCTTTGCTGTGGATGGATTTGGGCTGGCGCCTTTGGTGGGTGTTGTGAATGTCGATGATCCAGACCCAACGCGTGGGGATAGCGCGATCATCAGCGGGACGAGCGATCGATTGGTGCTTGCGCTGTCGCACACGATGTATTACGGGAAGTATCTAGAGCTGAGCAACGGCGGGAGATACGCCATCATTGTCAGCACGATGGAGCGGAACATGCCGCAGCTAGAGCGGATGCTCAAGCAGGCGTTCAGGTAGAACACCACCCTCACCACTGCCGGAAGTGCACCGGCACCTAGCCGGCCCCTCTCCCAGAGAGAGGGGGGAGAGAGCAATGGGACTCATTCAGCGTTTTACAGCCTTATTCCGTCAGCGTTCCACCGATGTCGACGTCGCAACGACTAGCGATGAGACGCCTAAACTGCAACGTATCAGCGATATCTCCAACCTGTTCACGGCAAATCGTCACCGGCTGGAAGTCGTGCGCAAAAGCCGGGACATGTACAAGACGGATATGCGAGTACGGAGGATTGTTAGCACGCTGGCTCGCGATGCGACAAAGGGCGGATTCACAATCAAGTCTACGAACGCCCGGGCGGTTGAAGTGGCCGAGAGAATGGTTGAGCGAGTCAATCTGCGAGATCATCTTGACGATTATATGCGACTCACGCTGCGCGATGGAGACACGTTCTTAGAGGTTGGCGTCAACGCGCAGGCCGAGATTTGCGAGTTAACACGCAAACCAACGTTGGAGATGCGCCGCGCGTCTGACGAGTTCGATCGGTTTTCAGATCCGTCACGGGCCTACTGGTGGGCGGATGAGACATGGTGGGGGATGGAGGTACCGAGCAATGCGGTTTGGTTCGCTCAGTGGCAGATCATCCATGCGAGATGGGATCATGATGAGGGATCGCGCTATGGAGCGCCATTATTTGCGGCAGCGACATCCGCATTCAAGCGTTACACCGAGGGAGAGACGGATATAGCGGTACGGCGCAAGACACGCGCCGGAATGAAATATCTACACGTCGTAGAGGGCGCTAGTGAACCTGAGTTGGAGGCATACAAGGAGCGGAACCAGGACTCACTGACCAATCCTCACCTGGCTGTTGCAGATTTCTATACCAGCAAGGCTGGGAGCATTTCTGCGATACAAGGCGACGCTAAGTTGGAGGAGATCGGCGACGTGGTGCATCACATCCGATCGTTCTGGACGGCGTCTCCGGTCCCGATGAGCCTGATCGGTTATGGACAGGACCTGAACCGGGATGTGTTGGATAAGCAGAAGGAACAATACGACGAGGAATTGCCGGTCGTAACAAAGTGGAATGAGGATGAAATTGTACGGCCGTTAATCGATTTGCAATTGCTGTTCGATGGCATTCTTCCAGAGTCGGCAGCCTACGAGGTGGTGTGGGCCAGCAAGAAGGTGCTCACGCCAGCGATGCTGCGCGATGCAGCCGATGCGGCATTGCGCTTGCGCACGCTAGGTATGCCGGATGAGTTGATCCTGCAAATACTAGCACCGTTCTTGCCGGGAGTTGACGTGAGTGCGATTGTACTGGCAGCGGGCAGTGATACCCAACGAATAGCAGATGCGGCTGTCGGGTTATGAGCATGGCTAAGACTAAGACACTAGCCGATATCCCATTTAACAGTGTGTATCGAACGCAGCAGAAGGCGATCCTGCGAATGCATCTGTATATGGTGGGAGAAACGCATCGCATGTTGCTCGCTACGGCGAGGGCTATGCGGAATGTTGTCATCAGCGGTGCGGACGCGAGTGGCAAGGTTGACGGGCTAGGACTTTACCACATCAAGCATGAACTGACGGCGGAATGGGGTCAGTTCATGAAGAAGTGGAAGCCGTTCTTTGAGGAGATGCGGCGCCAGGCTGCGAGCATTCCATTTGGGACGATGGCCGTCTATCATCAGAAGTTTTTGCGTCCGGCGATGGAGGGCCTGACGGAGGCGATCGGAAGCGTCGACTCCGTATTCAACCCTCAACTGGAAGCGTTAATCAAGGCTTCTGATCAGCGGATTTATCGGGACGGCCTGAATATCAGCGGGCGAATATGGAACCTCGATCACAACTCGCTGCGCGAGATTGAGAACATCGTCAACACGGGCGTGGCGAATGGGTCTAGCGCGTGGGATATCGCCGAGGCCCTGGAGCAATATTTGGGAGCCGGGCAGGATTGTCCACGGTGGACGCGAACACGGCTATACAAGATTTCCAAGAAAGAGATCGCCGCTGGTCGCCGCACGGGTCTATACAGCAAAGACGCCTGCGCGGGTCAGGGCGTGGCGTACAAGGCGCTGCGCCTGGCTCGCAATGAGATCCAGGCGATTCACCATATGGCGAACGATGCCATCATGAAACAAATGCCGTGGGTGCAGAAGGAGCAGATACATCTGAGCGCCGCCCATCCCGTAGACGATGAGTGCGATGTGGTGGTGGAAGGTGGAGAGAACGGCGCCGGAATCTACGCGGTAGGAACAGTCGAGTTACCCCTGCACACGCAATGCTTATGCTATAAGACTGCCGTGCTCATGAGCGAGGATGAATTCACCGAGTCACTACGGGCGTGGACGAATGGAACGCAGGCATGGCCGGAGATGGACGCCTTTGAACAATCCATCGGCGGAAGTATCCTGGTCAATCTAGCGATTAGCCAAATCGCCCAGCATTTGGCCCAGTGGGCATTCGAGGATCCGTACAAATTCAACTAGGAATTCCTTTCCTATAATCGGTGTACCAGGAAACAAACATGGGGCTGCGAGATTCAATCGTTACGAGGCTACAGGCAGATACGACGCTCATGACGCTGCTGACCGGAGGTGTACACGCTGCGATAGAGATCAGCCGACAAAATACGCCAACGGCCTTCGATGCTAATGCAGAGATCATCCCGTGCGCGTTGGTGAAGGTTAGCGGCGATGTGCAGACGGGGCCTTATGCGACAAGCGCACGGGCGGCGATTGAGGTTTATTTCTATCAACGCGCAGGCTACGACACGATCGAGGCGGCCATGGCGCGCACTTTGACGCTGCTCAATCGCGTTAGAGTGGCAACGCATGTGTGGGACGTGCAGTGGAGCGACGACATCAACGAGCAGATGGACGACGCACTGAAGTGCTCGATGGCGATGAGCAGGTATTACGCGACGAGGATGAAATGATCAGAATTAATCTTGGCTGCGGGTTTGACGTGCGCTCCGGATGGGTCAACATCGATAAGCGCGCTCTGCCGGGGATCGATATCCAATACGACCTCGATCAGCAGCCATGGCCATTACCTGACGACTGCGCCGAAGAGATCGTGGCGCTGGATGTTTTTGAACATCTGCGGGATGTCATTGACGCGATGAACGAGTGCTGGCGAATCTTAATTGTCGGCGGGAGGCTAACAGTACGCGGCCCAGTGCCTGAGTCGCCTAATCTCTGGGTCGATGTATCCCATCGCAGGGCATTTGTCGAGCACAGTTTCGATCATTTTGATTGGTCAACGGATTTTGGGCGACGCTATCATTATGGGATCGGTCCGTGGAAGATTGTTACGGCGCAGCGCGAAAACGGGAACATTGTTTTCGTGATCGTCAAGCAGTCCAGGCACGAGGTATGAAATGCTGACCTTCATGG
>JAUQXC010000201.1 GCA_030834825.1 Thermoflexales bacterium | reverse complement strand
AGGGCGTTCCGTTGTTTAATTTGAGGATACATCAATCCTGAATCAATCCGTGGTGAAAGAATGACTGCCACGATACAACGGTCTGTGACTTCGTCCAGGGAGACCCAGTGGAGAATAATCACGACAATTCGAGTGAGATGCCGCAGCTGCTCAAGCGGCATACGAATGGCCGAATACCGCCACTAGTGAATCTTGACCGCTCAGAAGAGGGCCTAATTGACCAAACCTTGTTCGAAGTTTATCAAACCGGTTTCCACCAGAAGGTTCATAGTGCGGTGGAGATTTTGATAGCTCCCGTTCAAGGCGGTTCATCAGAGGTTAGATGGAAGGGCGCAGAAGATCTACCACTTGATAGTGTCAGGCAATCTTTGATAAAACTTTGCGCCTTGATCCGTGCTCATGAAACCGGTGAGCAGGTCTGCGTCGATTGCAAACGGCAATGGGCAGGTCAAGCTGAAAGGGAAAAGCGCGCGATTGCTTAACATGTGTGCGCATGGTCTCATTGAATTTGCCGCGCCTATTTTGGTGCATGACAGCACCATCGCGGTCGTGTTTAGCGGGTGGCTAATCCCAAATCATGGCAATGGCTGGAATCTTGAGTTGCTCAAGCCAGATGGCTTATTCCGCGGCCTAGACGCTGCGGAAGCGAAGGTGGTAGGTTGATGGTGCGGCCGGCGTGAGCGACTCTTGAGACCGGCGGCCCCGAACTGTTCGAAGCGGTGTGACCGTTTGCTGAACCATGCTTTACTGCGCTGAACGACCTTAAGAATCTGGGGGACCGGTAGGGCGCGCAGATGTAACCGAACCGCTTTGCGGCGTAATCGGCGTTCGGATTGCTCGTCCATGCCGCTTCCTTCTTGGCAGGCAGCATGGCACAAAATCTCTCAATTGATCTACGCTCTTCCGGTAAATCAAGGAGCTACCAAGATTGACAAGAGTGCGCTCAACAATGCTTTGCCGCGACGGCGCACATTGTGCACGAACTCGAAGAAGCCGAGATACAGCGGCAGCTTCTCTTGCGAGATGCCCCGATGGGGGCGCAGCCATGAGCGCAACAAAGACCAGAAGCCTTCCAAGGTGTTGACATGCCCTTCATGAAAACCATCGCCATCTTCATCACGGGCATATTCGCCCGCCGAATGATTGACGGTCTTGTGCTGATAGCCCCATTCTTCGAGACGGGTGTAAATATCGTATTCGTCGGTGTACAACAGACTGCCCGGTTGAATGGCCTGCGTCAGCACTGGCTTGATTGTCACCTGCTGCACATTAGGCAACATCCGAATCATGACTTCGCCTGTGCGTTGCAAGAGACCCAAGATGGGCGGTTTCTCATCGGCCAACGTACCCCGCCCGCGCTTACCTTGCCCATGTCCCCGCCGCAGGCGGGGTGGGCCGGTGCGTCAAGCGCCGGCGGCGGCCTTCACGGCCTAATTTTGCGACGATTTCAGGATATCCTTTATGCCCGGCCACCAGATAGACTTCATCGGCTTCAATCTCGCCGCTCAAGCAGGCGTGCTTTTTTTCGCGACCACGCCGGCGCGCAGCTGCGTGGCCATGACCTGGACGACATCGGCATCGACGTCTAATTCGGCCGCAATCTGCTCATTGGACAAGTTCAAGCCCATGAAATACAAGCACAGCACCCAGGTGCGTAAGGGTTGGTGATGGCCTTCAAAGATCGTGTCGGTCAGGTCGTCAAACTGACGCCCACACGCGTGACACGCATAGCGTTGGCGATGCGCCTGATGCGTATGCTTCCCACGTTTGACAATCTCAGCACTGTCGCAGGCCGGGCAGCGCACTCCTGTGGGCCACCGTAACTGGCGGACGACTTCATAGCACTTGGCTTCATCGATCAAGGTTTGAATGTTAACGAGCA
>JAUQXC010000200.1 GCA_030834825.1 Thermoflexales bacterium | reverse complement strand
GCTCCAGATTTTGTGGCACCGTCTTGCCAAAGCCAATGCCCGGATCGAGAATGATCTTCCAGTCGGGCACACCCGCGACGCGTGCCAGCTCGATGCATTCCTGCAACTCGCGCTGAATGTCGGGAATCAGATCTTCATAGTGCGAACCGGTATAGCGCCCACCCAAACGCGCTTCAAAAGCGGCGTCCTGCGGCTGGCTCCGATTGTGCATCAGGATCACCGGCACACCGCGTTCCGCGATCAGATCGGCCATGTCCGGATCGCGCCGCAGCCCCCACACATCGTTGATCAGCACCGCGCCCGCATCCAGCGCCTCGTATGCGACAGCGGCCTTGTAGGTATCAATGGAGATCGGGCCTAACCCGGCTTCACTCAACGCGCGAATCGCCGGTACCACCCGTTCGAGTTCATCGTCAACGGACACGACTTCTGCACCCGGTCGCGTCGACTCGCCGCCCACGTCGAGCATGTGCGCGCCCGCGGCCAGCAGCGCCTGTCCCCGCTCGACCACAGCGGCGAGCCAGTCGTCTTTCTTCAACAAGCCATCACCGCTGAACGAATCGGGTGTCACGTTGAGGATCCCCAGCACATAGGTCTGGCGTCCCCAGTGCCACCAACTCGGGCTTACCGGCAAAGGTCGCCTGGCAAACACACGCACCTGCGATAAATCCAGCACGACGCTCAAGGCCTCGATGGTTTTTTCCAGCCGGGGATGAACGACCCGGGGGGCGATCTCGTTCAATGGCGCCAGCACAAAATCGCGTTCGTGCAGCTGCGCGTGCGGAATGCGAAAGTCCTCTTGTTCGACGCGAGCTGCACCATACAACAGAATATCGATGTCGATCGCGCGCGGGCCATAGCGGAACGTCGGTTCGCGGCCCAGCTCCACCTCGATCGTCTTGATCGCACTCAACAATTCCTGCGGCGTCAGATCGGTCTCGCCGCCACACACCGCGTTAAGGAAGTGGGGTTGATCGGCATACCCCCACGGCTCCGTCTCATAGATCGACGAGATGGCGTCGACCGTGACGTGCGCCTGCAAGCGATCGAGCGCTTCGATCAAACGTCCATAGCGATCACCCAGGTTCGAGCCGAGTCCCAGGTACACACGCGTCATCGCCACACCTCGCGATAGCTGGCCGACTGACCTTCCACTTCGCTCACTTCTAGCTCGCACGCCGTCAAATTGGGCAAGTGACCGATCTGCTCGCGCAGCTGCCCGGCCAGATATTCGGCCAGCTTTTCGGCGGTGGTGTTGGGAATGGGCAAAATCTTCACATCCGATTCGGGCAGTACATAGCGGTGCGACGGCACTTCGACGATCACTTCACCGTTGGCGCGCGTTAGGTGAAAGTGCGGATTGAACTCCGGCAGCAGCGTCAGATGATCGAGTTGATCGACGAGGCCGCGCATGAGGCGCTTGAGCGTGACGAAATTGAACACGAACTGATCCTCTTGCAGCGCGCCTTCCACCGTCACACTGGCACGATAGTTGTGGCCGTGCAGCGGTTCGCAGACGCCGTCATACGTGACAAAGTGCGCGGCGCAAAAGATCAGGTAGTCCTTGGAGACATGAACTTTGAAGTTGGTCATGCGAAAAGTATAACGCATCCCTTTGAGATGACAAGCGGCTTTTACATTCCGGCAAATTCACGATAGAATAACCTTACCCCACTACCACCACATCCTAAGGGAGGGATCATGCCGGAACTCGATCTGACGCCGCTCCGCGATGCGATCGCCGCTTTCGTCCCGCAAGGCCGATCGGGCTTGCTGCCCGCGCTACATGCGGCCCAGGCGAGGTATGGCTGGATTGCAGAACCCGTCGCCGTCGAGATCGGTCGGGCGTTGAATGTGCCGCTGGCTGACATCCATGGTGTGATCGAGTTCTATGCAATGTTTTACAATGAGCCGATCGGACGCACCATCGTGCGCGTGTGCACCGACCCCGTCTGTAGTCTGCGCGGCGCTGAAACCGTGCTGGAGGTGGCTTGCCGCAAAGCAAAAGTGACGCGGCCCGGTGAAACCTCACCGGATGGAGAGTACACCATTGAGCGATCACCCTGCCTGGGATTGTGCAACACGGGGGTAGGCGTGTGCGTGACGCATCAGCACGATGGGCGCTTTCACACCGCAACGTACGGCAATGCGCGGTCCTACACCGTGAACGATCTCTTCGCCGGACATGGCCGCACCGCCGAAGACTACGTGGGCGGCGACATCTGCATCGTCACCGCCTTGTGCGGACGTGGACACACGGCCTCATTGATCGAGTACGAAGCCGCCGGCGGGATGCGCGCCTTGCGCCAGGTCCTTGAACAGCCGCTGCCCCCACAGCACGTGATCGATCAGTTAAAGCAAGCGGGCTTGCTGGGACGCGGGGGCGCGGCGTTCCCGGCGTGGATCAAGTGGGAGGGCGCGCTGAAAGCGCCCCACCTGCCCAAGTACTTCGTCATCAACGCCGATGAATCCGAACCGGGCACATTCAAAGATCGCATCCTGCTGGAAGGCGATCCGTGCCGCATCATCGAGGGTGCGATCATTGGCGCCTACACCATCGGCGCACGGCAGGCCTACATCTACATTCGCGGCGAATATCCACACGCGATCGAATGCATGCGGCAGGCCATCGCACAATGCCAGTCCGCCGGTTATCTGGGCCGGAACATCCTCGCTTCCGGTTACGATCTCGATCTGGAAATTCGAACAGGCGCAGGCGCGTACATCTGCGGCGAAGAGACAGCGCTGTTCGAATCGATCGAAGGCCGCCGCGGCTTTCCGCGGATGAAACCGCCCTTCCCCGCCGAATACGGCCTGTTCGGCCAACCCACAGTGATTAACAACGTCGAGACGCTGGCCAAGATCCCCTACATCTTTACGCACGGCGCAGCCGCCTTTCAACGCTTTGGCACCGAGCGCTCGACGGGGCCCAAATTGTTCTGCCTCTCCGGTGATGTGGTACGGCCCGGCCTGTATGAAGTTCCGTTTGGCGTGACACTGCGCCATTTAGTGGAAGACCTGGCCGGCGGGGTGGTCGGCGGCGAGTTACAGGCGATCCTGCTGGGCGGTGCAGCGGGTGGCTTTGCCACCGAGCAGGACCTGGACCTGAAGATGACGTTCGAAGATTTGCGCGCGCGGGGTCTGCCGCTTGGCTCCGGCGCAGTGATGGTCTTCAACGACAAGCGCGATCTGCGTGATATACTCGCGCGGCTGGGGCGCTTCTTTGCCCACGAATCGTGCGGCAAGTGCTATCCATGTCAGCTAGGCACGCAGCGGCAGTACGAAATCTTGCAGCGCGTGGCCGCTGGCCAGATCCAGCCCGGCGACGCCGATCGTCTCACCGACGTGGGCTGGACGATGAGCGATGCTTCATTGTGCGGCTTGGGACAGACGGCGGCGTGGGCGGTACAGAGCGCCATGAAGTTGTGGCCAGAAATGTTTGAACTCACCTAAGGAACGCAAAATATAACTTCCCAGTTTGCTCTTGGTGGATGGCTACATCCACCATTTCCGCCGGATGTAACCATCCAGCGGGAGCGGAGGTAATTCTTTTACACACCTTAACCTCAGCAGGGACGGGTGAGGCAGAAAGGCATTCATGTCTGACGGGATCGTAACCTTTACACTCGACGAATTTCACCAGGGCTGGTCAACCGTGGAAGGCGAGGTCATCGAAGAGGGCTTTGTGTCGATCTTCGTCAACGGCGAAGAACTGGCCACGGTGATGTGCAGCCCGCGCGAGCAGGATCGCTTTGCGCTGGGCTTTCTGTGCAACGAAGGGATCATCCAGTCGCTGGACGAAGTCCACGCCGTCCACGTTTGCCCGTCGGGCGCATGCGTGGATGTGTGGCTGACCCGCTGGGATTTTGTGCGCCCCACCCGGTTGATCCTCACTTCGGGCTGCGGCGGCGGCGTGACGTTTGACGATCTCTCGAAAGCCATGGAACCGTTGGAGTCAACGATCACGATTACGCCGCAGAAGTTGGCCGCGTTGTTAATCGAGATGCAGCAGCGCGCGACCCTCTACGCCCGATCGCGCGGTGTCCACACGGCGGCTCTGGCGGACAGCGAAAAGCTCATCGTACTAACCGAAGACGTGGGGCGGCACAACACCATCGACAAGTTGCGCGGGGCGTGCCTGCTCGAGCAGATCGATCCGCGCGACAAGATTTTGTTGTGCACCGGGCGCATCTCGTCGGAGATGATCAACAAGGCCGCGCGAATGGGCTGCCCCATCGTCGCCTCGCGCACCTCACCCACATCGATGTCGGTCCAGCTGGCGCGGCAGTGGAACATGACGCTGGCCGGGTATGTGCGGCGCGAACAAATGAAGGTGTACGCCCATCCGGAAAGGTTGAGATCTGAAATTGCCAAAGGAAACGGTCCATGAGAATAAACTACCGTGCCCGCAGTGATAGCGGTCCCGTGCGCTCGCTCAATGAAGATTGTTATGCTATCGGCGAGGGATCACCGGAGACAGCGCCCGGTCAGCTCTTCATCGTCTGCGACGGCCGGGGCGGACCCAACGTTGGGGAAGTCGCAGCCCGGCTGGCAGCCGATACGATCATGACAACGTACTACACGGCTGACGAAGCTGATCCCACCCAGGCGCTATGCGCAGCCTTCCAGGCGGCGAATGAGCGGATCTATCAGCGCTGGGGCCATTC
>JAUQXC010000199.1 GCA_030834825.1 Thermoflexales bacterium | reverse complement strand
GGCATCTCGCTGTTGTGCGAACAGCTCAATCGGCGGGTGGCATTGCTCTTTGACGAGTTTGACGATCCCTTCGGCGCATTGGATGGCCGGGTGTTTTTGAATCTGCGCGCGTTGCACGACAAGTTTAGGTCACTGGTGTATGTCACAGCCACGGGTGCGCCCCTGGCCGAACGCCGCCGCGATACGGAGGCAAGCGAATTTGGCGAGTTGTTCGTCGGCCATCAGATTGTGCTGGGCATGCTGGATGAAGCAACCGCGCGCCGCGCCGTGACCGCCTGGACTAAAGAAGAAAACACGCCGCTGTCCCTGCACGAAGTGGATTTCATCGTGACACAGGCCGGCGGACATCCTGGTCTGCTGCGGAATGCTTCGCGTCAAGTGTTGCGCTTCCTGGCCGGGGTACCCAGCGGAGCGCGCGCGCAGGCGTTGACACTGGTGCGTGAAAAACTGGAAAGCGATTCGATCATTCGTAACGAATGTGCCAAGTTATGGAGTTATCTGGCGCCCCTTGAGCAGGAGGTGTTGTTGAACCTGCTGGGTGACAGCGCTGAACTGCCGTCGGCTTTGACCCTGGACGATCTGATCGCCAAGGGTGTTTTGCTGCCCGGCCGACCGCCGCGCGTCTTTGGTGAATTGTTTGCGGCCTACATGCACCGGCAACGCCATACGCGCCAGCCGGCCCGCGCAGGCGTGTGGGTGGACGTGGATGCGGGCGAGGCTTGGGTCGATGGCGAACGCGTCCCGTCGTTAACGGATCTGGAATATCGTCTGCTGTTGTTGTTGTATGGCCGGTTGGGCAAGATTTGCGACAAGTATCAGATTGTCGAAGCGGTCTGGGGGCAGGATTATATCGACGAGGTGGACGATGCGCGGGTGGAGAAGTTGATCAGCCGTCTCCGCAGCAAGGTCGAGCATGATCCGGCGAATCCCAAATATTTGATCACGGTGCGCGGCCGCGGCTATAAGTTGGCTGCGGTCTAAGCAACACCCACTGACCGGGAGGCTGAGGCATGGCAGAACAGATCTTGATCGTCGAAGATGATCTGGCAATGTCAAGCGGTATCCGTGATGTGCTGGAGATGAATGGTTATCGGGTGCAGCTGGCCGAGAACGGCGTGGAAGGTCTCAAGACGCTGGACCGATTCCACCCCGATTTGATCATCTCCGATATCATGATGCCAGAGATGGACGGTTTTGAGTTCCTGGAGCAGGTGCGCCGCCATTCGCGGTGGGCCGCCGTGCCTTTCATCTTCCTGACGGCCCAGGGCCAACGGCCCGATATCCGTGGGGGCACACAGCTGGGCGCCGACGATTATCTGGTGAAGTCGGTCGATCTGGAAGACCTGCTGGTCGTGGTACGCGCCAAACTCGATCGAGCCTTGACGATCCAACAGCAGAGCCGCCGCGAGATGGACGATCTCAAACGCAACCTGCTCAACATGCTTAGCCACGAATTTCGCACCCCCCTCACTTACATCACCGGCTATGTCGATCTCATTCAAGAGGGCGAATGGTCGGCGGAAGATTTGCAAAAATTTCTGGGACGCATCAAGGGCGGCAGCAATCGTCTGAACCGGCTGGTGGAAGATTTTCTGTTGCTGGTGCGCTTTGAAACTGACGATGCCCGGCAAGCTTATCTGATGGATAAAGGCCCCTTCAATAACTGGACCGGCCTCGTCGCACGCGTGTTCGATCGCCAGTACGAAGCCGCCGCCGGACGACAGGTGACGTTGATGCATGAGATCGAGACTAACCTGCCGCTCGTGGAAGTTCACGAAGGTTATTTGGAAAGTGCTGTAATGCGGTTGGTCGACAATGGCATCAAATTCTCCAAACACACGGGCGGCCACGTCTGGGTGAAAGTAGCGTTGGACGGTAATCGGGTACGCTGCACCGTGAAGGACGACGGCATGGGGATCCCGGCCGACGAGGTGGCGAAAATATTCGACCGGTTTCACCAGATCAACCGCCAGCGCATTGAGCAACAAGGGGCTGGCATCGGCCTGGCGATCGTCAAGAGTATTGCCGATCTGCATCATGGCGAGGTGACCTGCGCCAGCACGGAGGGCGTCGGTGCTGAGTTCTCCATTCGACTGCCGCTGGTGTAAGCCAGCCAGCGCGGTTCAGCTTCCGCTTGTCGTCGGGCGAGCGGTTTTGTTGAGATCAGTCCAATCCCCATCCGGCCGGGCACCGGCCCAGCGGTTTGTCAGAAGCCTGTCGGACTCGTGTCAAGCTCTCTACCTGAGAGCATGCTATGCTTATCCACGTACCCAGCTTGTAAAATCAAAACCTATTCCGTGGTCCAGGAGGAACTTCATGGCTTCTTTGCTCGACAAGATCAACACCTTGATTTCGGCGAATCTGCACGCGATGGTCGATAAGGCGCTGCAGTCCAATTCGGTGGCGGTGATGGACGAATACATCCGCCAGGCCGAAGACAATCTGGACAAACTCGAAGACGCAACTGCGACCGTCGGCGGCGAGGTAAAAACGCTGAGGCGCAAAGCTGACGAGTACGCGGCGCAGGCGGCCAAGCTTGACCGCGACATCGACGCGCTGTTGCAGCAGGGCCGCGACGATCTGGCGTCGGCCGCGCAGTCGAAGTACAACACCACCCAACGCATGGCCGAGCAGTATCAGCAGCAGCATGAGCGCCAGCAAGCCGAGTACAAGACCCTGCTGGAGGCCAAGCTGAAGCTGGAAGCGAAGCTGACCACCACCAAGCAGGAACGCGAAGAAATGCTGGCGTTGCTCGACCTGGCGAAGTCGAAGGAATTGACCGTCAAGACGATGAAGTCGATCGACGACATCGTGGGCAGCGGCGACGCCGACATCGCGCGCATCGGCGAATCGATCCGCTCGCGGCTCGACAAAGCCTCGGCCAAGAGCGAGATGCTGGCCAGCCGCCTCGACGATCAGATCGACGAAGTGCTGGGCAAGACCGAGCTCGACACGCAGCTGGCCGAGCGCAAGAAGCGGCTGGGCATGACCAGCTAGCAGCACCCCGGCTCAACCTGACGGGCGGAGTCGCACGCTCGGCTCCGCCCGTCGCTTTGCCAGTCACCCGACTCAGAGTACAATACCATTGTCGCGTGGCGATGCTCTTTCCTCGCCGCTGTGCCTCGCCCAACATATGCCCGCGTCTCACAAGGATGCCGGCTGGAGTGGACTCCGATGAATCGAACACGCATCATTTTCTTTGTGATTATTGCCGTGGCAATTGCGATCGTTGTGATCGGATTACTCGCGCGCGCGCTGACGCCAGCGGCCAACCCGATCGCGCCCGCGCAGTCCAACGAGCCGATCGAGGTGCGCGTGGTCACCGCGTTGCCGATCGAGTCGTGGGTGACCGAAGCAGCCAATCAATACAACAGCGAGAAGCATACGCTGGAAGGTCGTCTCCTCAAAGTGACGATCGTGCCGATGGACGGCTTGACCGCGCTCAACCGCTTTGATAGCGCGGCATTTGAGAAAACGCCCACCGCCTGGATTCCCGACTCGCGCTATCTGGTGGAGCTGGCGAATGCCGCCTACAAGGAACGCAACGGACGCGACGTGTTCCTGACGGACGGCGAGTATCGCGCCAAGCCCATCGCGCTGTCATTGTTTGCCTGGGGGTTGTACGGCACGCGCGCGCAAGCGCTGGAAGCGAAGTTCGGCCAGATCGATTGGAAGACCATCCATGATGCGGCGACGGCGGCCGGCGGTTGGCCGGAACTGGGCGGTGATCCCGCCTGGGGCTTCTTCAAGCTGGTCGTGCCGAATCCACGCAAGAATGTGGGCGGCTTGGCAGCGATGGTGGCCGCGGCAGGTGAGTATTACGACAAACCCAACATCTCCGTCGAAGATGTGACGAATCCTGAATTCCAAAAGTGGTTGAAGGAACTGATGGGATCAGTCACAGCGATCAGTGGCGCCAGTGCGTATACGGCCGAGGATTTTGCGCTGCTGGGTTATTCCGTGGGCGACGGCGGCCAGATGTTGGAAAGCGATCTGCTGGCGAACATGGCGGGCATCTCCAACCGCTGGCAGGATCCGCTGGCCGTGCGCTATCCCAAATACGTGACGTGGTTCGACTTCCCGTTCAGCGTCTGGATGGGATCGGAAACAAGCGCGGCCGAGAAGAATGCCGCGCTGGATTTCCAAAAGTATTTGTTGAGCAAAGCCGTGCAAGAGAAGGCCGTGCAGTACGGTCTGCGCCCGGTCAATGCCGAAGTCGTGGTAAATCAGGGCGACAGCCCGTTTGCCAAGTGGGCGGGCGCCGGCGTCACGCCGGTGGTGCAGCGCACTTCGGCCATGCGTTCGCCCGATCGGGAAGTGCTGCAAGCTTTGCTGCGCTGGTTTGATTTGAACGTGGCGCAACGCTAATTGGTCGGGCGGCGGGCTGTGTGAGCTCACTGGTCATGCTTCCCGCCGCCCGTCTCACGGAGACACCTCATGCCCCGTTCGTATAAGCCTTCTTATAAAACCTCACAGCCCAATCCCGGCGGCTGGATTACATTGTTGATCATCGTCGTGGCGGCGTGCGCGATCTGCTGGCCGTTGACGAGCGGAATTTTCAATGGCCTCAATAATGCCGTGGGCGGCTTGTTCGATTCGATCGATTCGACGCTCAGCGGCCCGCAGCCCACGTTGACGATTGCCGTGTCGCCGGAGAAGGCGGAGCTGTTCACACAGCTGGTCAACGATTTCAATGCCAAGAAATTGAAGGCGTCCAACGGCGAGGAATTCCGTATCGCCACGGTAAGTTTAGAGGCGGAAGAAATGATCGATGCGGCGCTGGCCGGCGACTTCCAGGCCATGTCGCCCGATTCGTCGATCTGGCTCGATCAACTCGATCGGCAGTATCAGTCGGCGCAGAATACCGGCGCGGGGTTGGTGGGACAGACGGTGCGGTATGCCGTCTCGCCGGTGGTCATCGCCATGTGGCGCGATGCCGCGCAGCGTCTGGGTTGGCCGCAGAGACCAATCGGGTGGAGTGACCTCCTCAACGAGGCAACGGCTAACAAAGATTTTAAGTGGAGCCACCCCTCGACGTCATCGGCTTCCGGCTTGCTTGCCACGCTGGCCGAATTCTATGCGGCGACCGGCAAGACGCGCGGCCTGACAATTGAAGATGTGCAGACACCCCAGGCGCAAACATACGTCAACGCGCTGGAGAAGACGGTGCGTTACTATGGCGAGGGCGAGGCGTCGATCGCGAAGAACGTGGCAGAGCAGGGCCGTACTTATCTCGACGCGTTTGTGGCTTCCGAGCAGATCGTGATTAATGCCAATCAAGCGTCCGGTGTGGACCTGGTGGCGATCTATCCGAATGAAGGCTCGTTGTGGCAGGATCATCCGCTGGCGCTGTTGGAATCCAATGGCCTGAGCGATCTGCAGCGCGAGACATTCAGCGCGTTTGCCACTTACATTGCCGCGTCGGAAGCGCAGCAGGCGATTCTGGCGCGAGGGTACCGTCCCGCCGATCTGAATATTAAGATCGACGACGCGACTTCGCCGATCAATGCGAGCAACGGCGCGGATCCGGCACAGCCCCAGACCTCGCTGCAAGTGCCGTCGGCGGCAGTGCTGGATGTGGTGCGCGAAAGCTGGCTGGCCAACAAGCGCCGCACCAACGTCATGCTCGTCGTCGATACTTCGGGCAGCATGGAAGGCGATAAGATGGAGAACGTCAAAGAAGCGCTGGCGACGTTCCTCGATCAGATCAAGAGCGATGAAGAGCGCGTAGGGTTGTTCGAGTTCTACAACGACGTGACCGAGCGGGTGAGGATCAGCGAATTGAAGAACAACCGCTCAGCCTTGGTGCGAGCCGTCGAGAATCTGGACCCCGGCGGCAATACGGCGCTGCTCGATGGAGTGGCGGCGGCCTACGAACGCTTGCAACAGCTCAACGATCCCAGCCGGATCAATGCGATCGTGGTGATGACGGACGGCAAGGAAAACGCTTCGGCTGTCAGCTTGAATCAGCTGGTGGCGCGCTTGCAGAACGGCAATCAACACGGTGTGCCGGTGGTCGTCTTTGCCATTGCCTACGGCGGCGACGCCGATATGAATGTCTTGGAATCTCTCTCCAATGCGACCGGCGGGCAGACAGTGGTTGGTTCGGTGGAGACGATTCGTAAGCTGTACAAGATTCTCTCGACGTACTTTTAACGTGATACGTAGTGCGTGATGCATAATGAGTAACGAGTGATGAGTAATTTGATCACGCTGACCTGCCCGTCGTGCGGCGGGCGATTGGAGAGACGTACCGCGTCCTGTCAACAAATGCTGAATTCCCTTCAGCAAGAGTTAAAGCAAGTGAGTAGCGGCCAAGAGCCAACAACCAACGGCTAACTGTTAGCAGCCAACTACCAACCGCCATGTCCGTCGACGAGATCAAACTCTGGCTTACGAATGGCATTGCCGCCGCCAGGAACGGCAAACGTGCTGAGGCGCGCGAGTTATTGCTGCGCGTGGTGGATGTCGACGAGAATAA